>CAJWTS010000059.1 GCA_913047795.1 uncultured Verrucomicrobiota bacterium
GGATCTGATCCGCGGGCACACGCGAGGCGATATCAAGAAAGACTCCGCCATGCGGCGAGCCGCGCCCGGCGGTAATTTCAGCCAGGATCGCGCGGGCCACAACATCTCGCGTTAGAAGCTCCGGCGGGCGGCGGGCCTCCTTGTCGCCGGCCAGCCAACGGTTGGCTTCCTCCTCCGTATCCGCCGTCTCCGAAGCAAATCGTTCCGGAATATAGTTAAACATGAACCGTTCGTTCTTGTTGTTAAGCAGGATACCGCCGTCACCGCGAACACCTTCCGTCACCAGCGTACCGCGCACCGACGGCGGCCAGACCATGCCGGTCGGATGAAATTGAGTGAATTCGAGATCCATCAGTTCCGCGCCCGCGTCATATGCCATCGCAAGGCCGTCCCCGCTGTATTCCCAGGAATTCGACGTCACGCGCCAGGCCCGTCCGCCACCGCCGGTCGCGAGAATGACAGCCTTGGCCCGGAACAACGCGAAGCGGCCGGTTTCACGCCACAGACCCACCGCGCCGGCCACGCGATCCCCGTCCTTGAGCAGGGCCAGGGACTTGCATTCCATGTAGACCTCGAGGCCCTGGTGGATGCCGTGATCCTGCAGGGCGCGAATCATCTCCAGCCCGGTCCGATCGCCCACATGCGCCAACCGCGGGTAACGATGCCCGCCAAAATTCCGCTGGCTGATGAGTCCGTCTTGCGTGCGATCGAAGACCGCGCCCCAGTCCTCCAACTCCCGCACGCGATCGGGTGCCTGCTGCGCATGTAGTTCGGCCATGCGCCATTGGTTCAAAAACTTTCCGCCGCGCATCGTGTCGCGAAAATGGATCTTCCAATTGTCCCGCCCGTCGACGTTTCCAAGCGCGGCGGCCAGGCCGCCTTCGGCCATGACGGTATGGGCTTTGCCGAGTAACGACTTGCAAATCAGTCCGGTGCTCAGCCCCAGCGAAGAGCATTCGATCGCGGCACGAAGACCGGCACCGCCGGCCCCGATCACCAGCACGTCATGCTCGTAAGTCTGTAGTTCGTTAACGTCCATTGCTCATCCGTTCCACGTGTTTAGATCCCTGACAATACCCATCGAGACGAGTCGCACATAGAGATCGGCCAATCCAACCCAGAACAGGCTCAGCCACGCAAAGAGCATGTGCCGCTGATTCAAGCAGGTCACGCGCGACCACACGCCGTGACGAACGCTCGCGCTCTTGTCGCAGGAAAAGCAATCCAGGCGGCCGCCGACCAGGTGACGAAAGGCGTGACAGCCGCAGGTGAAACAGGTGAGCAGCACGACATTGATCGTCAGGATAACCGATCCCACGCCGATACCGAACTGCCCCTCTCGGAAGAACGAATGTATCGCGTCGTAAGCGAGAATGAAGAGAAATGCCAATGCGAAATAGAGCGCGTAACGATGAAGGTTCTGGAAGACCATCAGAAAGGTCTCGCCACGGTAGTTCTTCTGCGGAATTCCTTCGACACTGCAGGCCACCGGCGCACCGGCAAAGGATCGATAGTAAGCCTTGCGATAGTAGTAACACGTGAACCGAAACACACCGGGAAAGATCAGGATTAGAAACGCCGGAGACGGCGGCAGGAAGGGCGGCCACCACGCCGGCCAGGCGCTATCGGCCAACCATACATGCTTCGGCAGCCCGTGCGCGTCCATGCTGAGTTCCACGCTGGGCGGCGGCATGAAAAGCACGGGGGAGTAGAACGGGGACAGGTACGGTTCCGCCCAGAAATGATCGCCCTGGAACGCGGCCCAGGTCGCGTACAGGATGAACGCCATCAATCCGCCGAACGTGAGCGCCGGTCCGACCCACCATTGATCGGTTCGCCGTCCCGCGCCGAAACCCCCGACATGGCCGCCGTCGGCATGGGAGGGCGACGCTGTTTGAGCAACTACACTCATGATAGGTCGCACGCTATTCTAAAGCATATGTCCCGTCAAGCCATGCGGGCCCAGGAACCCGCTGCCGCAACGGACCGCGCTTGACGGCACGGCATCGGGGTTACTAAGTTCAGTTGCCTCGGCGAGCTCGGCACCTCCGGTCACGAGATTCTCAGATGAAATGGGTTTCCAGTATAGCTACGGACGAAGATAGTCACCGTGCGGTTGAAACGGTAATCCGTTCGACGCGTGATCAACTCGGGGATCGTCCGCCACATCTCCTGCTCGTCTTCTCATCGCCCGCCTTCACGGCCGATGCTCGCGATATTCTGGACAGGTTGCGTGCCGAGCTTCCGGCGACGGTCGTGATCGGCTGTTCGGCCGCAGGTGTCATCGGGGGCGGCGTCGAGGCCGAACACACGCCCGCCCTGAGCCTGACCGCAGCGCACCTGCCCAATGTCAAGCTACTGCCGATCTACACGGATACACAGAACCTGCCGGACGCCGACGCACCGCCGTCGGCATGGCGCGAATCGATCGGGATTCCCGACAACAGGACGCCGCACGTGCTCCTGCTTGCCGATCCATTCTCCGCACGTATTTCCGAACTCGTACACGGGCTCGATTTCATTCTTCCGGATCAGCACATCCTCGGCGGGCTTGCCAGTGGCGCGCGCGAACCCGGCGGAAATGTGCTGTTCCTTAACGACCAGGTGTTCAGCGAAGGAGCTGTCGCCGTCGGCATGGAAGGCGATCTGCGCCTGGATACGATCGTTGCCCAGGGGTGTCGACCCATCGGCGATCGCCTGCATATCTCCACCTGTGAGGGAAACGTCATTCACGCCATCAACGGGAAGCCGCCGATCGATTATCTGCAGAGCCTGTCCCCGACCCTCAATGAATATGACCGGCACTTGCTTCAGACGGCGCTCTTCATCGGCATCCAAATGGATGCCCTTCAGGGCCATCCGGGCCACGGCGATTACCTGATCCGCAACATCATGGGCGTCGACAATCGCACCGCTGGCTTAATCATCGCGGAGCACGTGCACGAAGGACAGACGGTGCAATTTCACCTGCGCGACAAATTGTCTTCCGCCCATGATCTTGAAAGCATGCTGAACCGGGCCGCGCGCGATGGTGTCTTCGACGACGGCCGTGGTGCACTGCTATTCTCCTGCCTCGGTCGGGGCGAGCACCTGTACGGGAGTCCGAATCACGACAGCGAGCTGTTGCTCAAAAAGGCTGGAGACGTGCCGATCGGAGGGTTCTTCTGCAACGGCGAGATCGGGCCGGTCGCGGACGCAACCTATCTCCACGGCTACACGAGTGCGTTCGGAATCTTCTCCCCCGGCACACGCGACGTGGACTGATCAATTGGGATTGATAATCTTCGTGTCCGGACGTTCCGGCGGCGCGTAGAACTCGCGATCAGGGAAGAGCTCGGCGACGTAGTTGGCCAGCGTCACGATCGTGGGTCCGTACCCTGGCGAATACATGTAGTATTCGAGCGCGTAGCCAAGCTCACTGGCCGATGGGTAGCGTTCCGACGAATTTTTGGCGAGGCACCGCATCAACATCGTCACGACCTCCTCCGGAATATCCGCCCGCAGCATCTCGGGATGAATCAGGATATCCCCATCGCGTACACGCGCGAGCGTTTCAATCTCGTCATCGGGCGAATACGCCGGCCGGCCGGTGAGCAACTCGTAATAAACCAGGCCCAGTGAATAGATGTCGCTCCGGCAGTCTACTTTCTCGCACGCGGCCTGCTCGGGAGACATGTACTGTAGACTACCGACGAGAAACGCGCCGTCTTCTTCTTCCATGAATAGCAACGCCTTGGCCACGCCAAAATCGGCGAGCTTCACCTCGCCCTCGTTCGTAATCATGATGTTCTTTGGCGCTACATCGCGATGCACGAGTTCAAGCGGCGTGCCGTTGGTTCCGCGTTTGATGTGGGCGTACTCCAGGCCACGGCATATTCGGCTGACAATGTACGTTGCGATTTCAACCGGAATCGATCGCCGCAGGAGTTCGTGCCGAAACAGGAATTGCGTTAGATCGATCCCATCGATGTATTCCATCGCAATATAGTATCCCTGGCCGTGCCGCCCCAGCTGGTAGATCTGAACGATGTTCTGATGAACGAGACTAGCGACCAACTTGGCCTCGCCGATAAACGATGCGACAAAGGAATCGGAACGCGCGAACTCCGGCAGAATGGTTTTCAATGCAACCGTCTTGACGAAGCCCTCGGCCCCGATCTGCTCGGCCTCATAAATCGCGCCCATACCACCCCTTGCGATCCGGCGCTTAAGAAAATACGCCGTCGATCCGAATATATTCCGATCTTCCTCCGCGGACACAGCGGTGTCATCTTCGCCACCTGCATCGGGAAACGTATCGATCGCACCATCGGAAAAGAGGGTACCCGGCGGCAGCTGTTCCTTCGACTCATCGAGAAACTCGGCGCGTAACTCGTGGTTGCCTACGCCGATGACGTCGTTGTCCGCGATCTCGCGATAGGCGACCTTTTCGCCATTGACACGTGTGCCGTTTGTGGATCCGAGGTCCTTGATGAAGGCGCGGCCCTCGCCAAAGAAAAAGGCGCAATGAACGAGCGAGACGTCCTGGTCATCCAGTACGACCGCGTTCGTGCGATCGCGGCCGATCGTGCAGTCCAGCCGGACTTCGTACGTGGAGTCGATCCGCGCACCCTTCAGAACATGGAGTATCATAAGCCGCTAGCCCTTCCCCGACCCGAACGGCTAGTTTACCCTCTGGATCGTCTCCATCACAAGCGTCGCATCACCCGTCCCCCTGCGGTCGGAGGCAGCGCGGATCGTGCAAGAGCGCAATCGCCAGGGCAATCGCTGCTCCTCGGCCATGCGTATGAATCGCATCAACCCCTTGATCGGTACGTTCTTGAGCTGCACATCCGCCTGGCGCCCGGTCCACCCCGCGGTCAACGTCACGCGTTCGCGTTCGCGCACCTCGGCCGCTTCGCCCGGTAGTGCTTCGTCCTTGAGGGTTTCCAATGACCCTGCGCTGGAACCGGCGTAAGGCTCCACGGCGCGCAGCATCCCGTCCATCTCCGCGGCCTGCGCCCGCAAACGATGAAGCTCACCGACCTGTTGTGCCTTCTGTTGCATGCGGTCGACTCGACTCCGAAACGTTCGCAGCATGTCCACGCTGAGCGCTATCCCCACAAGGCACATGACGACTCCCACCATTCCGATCGTGCGCGCTTTCGATCCTTCATTCATGGCGCTTGCTCCGATCCGGCAATGACGAATCGCACGCGCCCGTCGCCAAGTCGCTTGTCCTGCCGCAAGTCCGCGTCATATCCGCGCGCTCTGAAAAAATCGACCATCTGCACACAGGCTTCCCGGCTGCCGGCCGAACCCGTCAATGCCACCGAGCGGTTATCCAGGGCGATCACCTCGCAATGCAGCTTTCCTTCCCCGGCCTGCGCCGCGAATTCGGTAAGCGTCGTGGCCAACGAAGGCTCGAAGAGCCGTGCGATAGTTTGCATGCCGACCCGTCGCTTGCCGAGGGCCCTGCGCACCTGCTCGATCGCGGCGGATCCGCGCGCGCGTAAAGGATACGATACGAGCGATTGCGCGGTATCCTGAAAACGTCGTGCGAGTGTCGCCTCGCGCCCGGACACGACAAGACGCCATCCTATATTTACCGCGCAGAGCAGCAGGCCCGCAACCAGACAAGCCACCGCGCCGGACACCGCATATTGCCGCGAACGGTTTGCGACAGTGGCGTGGGTCAGGTCTCCGACGCGCAGGTTGCAGCGCAGCGGACCGCCACTCAGCGCGCGACCGGCCAGCGCTCGCGGCAGGAAGTAGCCCGCATCGTTATGGGTCTCGCACCTCGCATTCCAGGTGGAGGTCAACTCGGCCGACAGATCCCGCAGACCCTCACGGTCGACGCCCGGACCACACCACCACCAGCGTATGGACTCGCCGTTCAATTCAAAGTACGCGCGCAGATACCGCGTCATGTCCATCGACGGGCCCGCGCGGAGTGCATGGGCACCCAGGATGTCGCGGCCCCGGCCTACGACCAGGACGCATCGGTCGTGCCCGACGTAGACCACGACTCGTGATTCCACGTTCGTCGCAGGCGGCGCCTCCTCGAGGCTATGCGTCCAGAGCGCAAGACCCTCCACATCGAGCAATTCCGGATCCCAACTCGCCGCCTGGTACGCTGCCAACCGCTTGCTCACGCTATCGCTTCGCGCCACCACCGCAAGCGTTTCGGTTCCACCGTCAGCGGACGGTCGGGGATCCAGGAACTCGTGCACGCAATCTTCCAGTGGGAACGGAAGCTCAATGTCCAGCAGCGCCGGGAATACGCGCCTTGCCTTGCGTGCCGCGGCGAATGGGGCACGGATGCGATGGATGACGCTGTCGGTCGGCGTGAGCGCGCCGGCGATAACCGTGCCTTCGGCCGGGGGTGGGGACGGCGCCTCAACGTTCGAAATCGACGTATAGACGATGGATCCGCGTCTGCGCTCCGCACGCACGACCAGCACACCCCGTGACGTCAAATCAACCCCGTAAGATACACGCGCCCAGGACGCGGCCCCTCGCGTGACGCTCACTGTTCCACCCATCGAACGACGCGCAGTTCTCCGGACGCCTCGCGCCGCGCGCGGCAGTAGATATGCGCCGTGGCATCGGGGCCCGACGCGGAGGCGCGGAGCGTGAAGTCCGTACCGATACCCGTTGACGCGCCGGACGCCGGATCCGATTTCGCGCTGATGCGTACGCGCGCCTCGATTCCGGACGGATCCTGCAAAAGAACCGGCGCAGGCTTGGCGCTGGTGCCGACGAGACGGCGCAAGCCCAACCACATCGCATCCGACGCCGCCAGTCGAACGCGCGAACGGCCCGTCTCGGTCTCAGACGAACGCAGAGCCAAACTGGCAAACACCAGCGAATGGGTGACCAGGCCCGACAGGAGTGCCAGCAAGACCAGGACCGCAATAAGCGCGACTCCGTCACGGGCGGGATTCGAATCCGCCGTCCCCGACATACTCTTACGGCGAAGATGAACAAATACCTGGCGGACGAGCAAGATAATCAAACCCGGAAGCAGGTAACAGGTACCGACGGTCAAGAGCGACTGGTCACGCCGTAGAACAGCCCAAAGGCACATCGCCGCGCCAATCACGGTCGCGGGTCCCCCGACTGCACCAAGCATGCGAATAGTGCGCTTATGAGATCGTCGGCGTCGCTTGCGTCGCCGTTCATCCATACCGAGATTTTTAGTTCATTCGGCCCCATTCGTCAATGCATCCGACGTGCCGCTCCGGAGGACCCTTGCATTCCCATAACCGTTGCGCGAGGATATGATTCGCTATGAAAAGGGCGCTCTTCACCATTATCTTTGCAGGGCTCGTGTTCGTTTTGGGCGCTGGCCAGGCCCGTGCAGCCGGAGCCAAAGACGCCACGTCCGGTGAGCGCATGATGAACGAGGCGGACGAGTTGTTCGTGGCCGCGGACAGGGAACACGTGCGCGGTAATTCCGACGTTGCCGGGCGCCTCTACGCGCGTGCGCAGCGACTTTACATGTCGCTCGCCGAAGACTTTCCCGAAAAAGACAAGGACACGGTCGAGAAACGCATCCTGCACTGCGATGACCGTATCGGCGAGATACTGGAGGCATTGCTGTCGGGGCCACCTGTATCGGCCGCGATGTCGCCGCCGAAACAACTCGTTCGCCGGCGCCCGGACGAATCCCCGCCGACGCCCACTGCAGCGACAACGGCGGACACCGTGCCCGCCGCCGAGACGCCGCAAGAGCGCGCGAAGACCACACCGCCGTCGCCGGATTCTCCGATTCTCGATTCAGCCGGCGGATCCACGCAGGCACCCGTCCCTCAGAAAACCAGGACACGCCTGGTATCGCCCCAGGCCCCCTCGCGACCCGCTCAGACTGTCGCGCCAAAGACTCCACAAAAGATAGCCCGCCGACGCCCATCCCCCACGAACGCCCTCCCGGTCCCGGCTTCCAAACCAACACCGCGAACCGTTCGGCGCCAACCGGATGCAGATGCGGCCCCAAAGACCGTGCAGGCTGCGCCGGCGAAACCCGCCGCTCAACCAGCCCCTCCGTTGCCGACCGCGCCGCCGCCGGGATACGCCGACGCAAGTGCCTCCATGAATCGCGAGATTGCACTGCTCATAGACGACATGCACGCACTCGATTCTGCCGAGCAGGAGCTGCGGTCAGAGGCCGCGGAGCAAGCGAAGTCGACGCGGCCACGACGACCCAGAAAAGGAATTTTCGCCTCGCTTCGCGATCTCGTTCCGCGGAGGGCAACGGCGACACGCGACACGCCGACCGCGGATACCGGCACCGCCACGGACGGGGAGCCGCAGCCGGAAGAGGCGCCGCTCCAAGCGCCCGTGCGCATAGCCTCCCTGGTCCCGGAGAATCCGCCCGGAGCACATACATCGCCCCCGGCCAGCCGCGAGTCGCGCAGCGAGGCGGCACACGAATTGCCCTCGGATATCGACGAGGTCGCATACATTTATCTCCGGGGAGGCGCTCCGGAGCGTGCGGAGAAGCTATTGTCCGATGGGTTGACGCAGGCCCCGCACCGTCACGATCTTCGGCTCCTGTTGGCCATGGCCAGGTGCCAGACGCATGACTACGAGGATGCTGCCGAACTCGCCAAACACGTGTTGCGCAATGACGCCGGAAACGCGAAGGCGCATGTCGTGCTCGGAACGGCATACCTCGGCATGGGTGACATCGACCTTGCCAAAGATCAGATGAACTTTGCCATCGAGATGAATCCTGATCAGGGCGCAGCGCACTACAATCTTGCCCATCTCTGGACCGCAATCGACCCACCGGACCTCGCAGCCGCTCGTCGGCATTACACGCGATCGATCGAGCTCGGGGCCGCTCAGGATCCGGAACTTGAGCGACTCTTACGTTAACTGTACGGCGCTACCACCGTACTCGATCGGTCAAAAACAATTGCTCCGTCGTGCCCGGGGGCAATGAAACGCCTTGCGCCAGAGGGAAATCTGCGGGAACACGCCGATTTAGAATCGGGTACCAATCCTTCTCGGCACCCAGAACGAGATCGGAAATATACGCACGATCAGCGGTGACACTCGTCAGGTAGAGGCCATGGAACCGGTGCACCCGATCATGGATCCGGTAGAAGTCATCCAGTCGCAGCGGCAACTTGACGGACGTACGGTGTCCGTACCACGCGGCGGCCTGCGGAATATCCGTGCAGAGCCATTCCTGCGGTTCAAGCATGTTCGCCACATGCCGGACCAGAGGCGCATAGTAAGGTGGATAAGGAATTCCCGGGCGGCGTGTAAGAATCGTAAGTGCCACCGGCAGGGCGCTCAACCCGATCAGAGTCGCGATGATCATCGTTCTGACGATGGGAATATCAAGCTCATAATCTTTCATTAGCTGGAAGAAATAGGCGACCCCGAACAACACGATCATGGGCACCAGCACATGTAGCAACCGGCCACCCGATGGCATGAGCGATGCGAGCCCGATCAGAACAGACAGCGCGAGCGCGACCGCCCAGCGCACATGGTTCACCTCCTCTCGTTCGAAACGAGATAAGAACGAGACCACGAACAGCGCCATGGCGACGCCGCCCCCAAGTTTCCAGAATTCGTTGGATACCATGTGGGTCAGATTCTCCCAAAATTTCATGGCCATCGCCCGGCGCCCCCGTACCCGATCCACGGCAGGATTCAGGGATCGATCGAACGTGTCGCCCGGGAAGAGCACTGAATCCTCGATGGCGACATACGGCGCCAGGCCGTACGGACTTCCGCTGGTGACCTGGTTCCGGATCGCCCAGGGCAAAATCACTATCGCGACGATGGCAACAAAACTTGCGAGCGGCACGAATCGGCGTTGATCGATACCGCACCACAACAGGACGAAGATCGGTATGGCCAGGATCAACAACGCGTACAGCGTCAACCCGGCCAATCCACAACACAGCGCGGCACAGGCCATGGGTCGTATCCAGTGCGCGAGATCGGGCCGCTCGCGCCAACGCACGACCGCTCTCAGCGCGCCGAAGAATGCCCCTGTCACGAGAAACGTTGCCACGCTGTAGGGATGCCCCGAAATGGTATCGGCGAGCGCCGCGTGACCGGCCAGGTACAACCCTGCGGCGAGCAGGGCCACGCGTCTCGAAAATAGGCGCCGCCCCATGCCATAAAGAAGCGCGCACGTGCCCAGACAGGCGAGCATATTCAGCGGAACGATCCATCCTATCTCCGGGGCGTATCGCCCGGCAATTTTGGCGCGCGACTGGCTCAATCCAAAAGCGCGAAATCCCATGGCTTGGAGCAGGGGAAAGACCGGCGCAATCTCGATCTCCGGGTAGAGCTTGTCGGCAGCCACGTCGCGCCCCTGTTCATGCAGATAACCGATCACCGCTGGTGTCGGCGCACGGGTTGCGAACCCTTCGCCCTCGGCCAGGTTGCGACCGACTTGCGCGTAGTGCATGGCGTCTTCGTCCGCCAGGCCGCGGAACTGCGTGTGCGCATAGATGGCCAGAAGCGCGCACGCACCCACCACGCTGAGGCCAACACGAATCACCTGCATACCGCGACCGGACTGCAGGCTATTCACGACGCTCAGCGTCCGACCTTCATCCGGGCCCGCCATCAGCGCGTGCCTTCCAACACGTCGAGGGCCGCATCATCCGCCTGGTACTTATTAAGCTTCCGATGCAGTGTTCTTCGACTGATACCCAGTTGGTCGGCCGCCTGCGTTCGATTGCCGCCATGCTTCTCCAGCGCCGCAAAGATCATCATCCGTTCCGATTCATCCAGCGAATTCGCAGCGACCTGGATCGACGCGCGGCCACGGCTCGTCGCGGGCACACGTCCGACCGCGTCACGAATCGCGACCGGAATATCACGCGGGGTCAGCCGGTTCCCGCGTGCCAGGATGACCATTTTTTCGATGGCATTTCGCAGTTCACGAACGTTTCCCGGCCAATCGTATAGCGCAAGCGTACTTAGCGTTTCCGGTGTAAAGCCTTCCAGTTGTTTGTCGTTCTCGTCAGAAAACATCTCGAAGAAGTGATTCGCAAGCAACAGCACATCGCCATCGCGTTCGCGTAATGGTGGCAGATTAATATCCACGACGTTCAGCCGGTAGTAGAGGTCTGCACGAAACTTTCCGTCGTCCACGCGCCGCTTGAGCTCCGCATTTGTGGCCGTGATCAACCGCAGGTCTGCATGAATTTCCTCGGCACCTCCAACGCGCTCGAAAGAACGGGTCTCCAGTACACGCAGCAATTTGGTCTGGATCGCCTTGTCGACTTCGGAGACCTCATCCAGGAACAACGTTCCGCCGTCCGCCATCTCAAATCTGCCACGGCGGCGATCCACCGCACCGGTGAACGCGCCCTTCTCGTGTCCGAACAGCTCGCTTTCCAGAAGCGTGGCCGAGAGGGCGGCACAATTCACGGCGACGAACGGCCCGTTCGCGCGCGGACTGAGTTGATGAATCGCGTGTGCGACAAGTTCCTTGCCCGTGCCGCTCTCGCCCTGGATAAGCACGGTTGCTTGACTCGGGGCAGCGTGTTTGATTGTCTCGAAAACATCCGCCATGACCGGCGCATGGCTTAGAATGTGTTCCATGCCGTAGCGATCGTTCAATCGCTCCTGCAAGTTGACGTTCTCCACCTCCATCTCGCGCGATCGCAGGGCCCGTTGCAGCAGGATTTCCAACCGATCGAGATTCACCGGTTTTGTCAGGAAGTCATACGCACCTCGCTTCATTGCCTCGACGGCGGTTTCCACGTTTCCATAGGCGGTCAGAAGGACGCAGATTGGCGGATCGGTCTTCGCAATGGCACGCTGCAACAGCGTCAGGCCGTCCATGCCCGGCATCCGAACGTCGCTTAGTAGAATATCCACATGGCGATCGCTCAGCACGGTCAGCGCCCGATCGGCGCTCTCTGCCTGGAGGACTTCGTAGTTTCGGCGCAATGCGCGATCAAGACCGTCGCGCGTATTGGGGTCGTCATCGACGACAAGGATGGCGGGTTTCGCGGTCATGCCAAATGCTCCTGCGCGGCCTGGGGCGATTTCAATAGGCGCATACGGCGATCGGCCGCCGGTAAAAACAGCGTAAAGGTTGTGCCCGTATCGGGTTCGCTCGTCACCTCCATCTGCCCACCATGATCCTGGATGATTCGTTGCACGATCATGAGTCCGAGCCCGGAGCCATCGGACTTGGTTGTGTGGTACGGCTCGAACATTTTGGGAAACTCCTCTGGACTGATACCGGTCCCGTTGTCCTGAAACGAGATCGCAACGCCGCGATCCGATCCGGAGAGCGAAATATTCAGCGAACCGCCGTCAGGCATCGCCTGCAACGCGTTCTTGATGACATTGAAGAACGCCTGTTTCATTTGGTCCCGATCGATATGAATCCGCGGAAGCCGACTCGGACGATCGACTTCCACTTGGATCTGACGTCCTTCAATTTCCTGCTTCAGAAGATTGAGTGTCTCGTTCAGGACATTGGCGACCTGCGCGCGCACCAGCTTCGGCCTTGAAGGGCGAATCGCGCTCAAGAACTGCGTAATAATCAGGTCCAGGCGTGTGACTTCCTTTTTCGCGACGTCAACGAGCTCTCCAAGGTCGCCCCGAACATCCTCGGAGAGATTCTTCAACTCGCGATCAAGCAACTGCAGGTGAATATTGAGTGCATTCAGCGGATTGCCGATCTCGTGTGCCACTCCGGAAGCGAGCAGCTTCAGTGCGTTCATCTTCTCGGACTCGATCTGCGTGGCCGTCCGCTCTCGGTCGGCCGTCACATCCCGCAGAATGAGGACCGCGCCTCGCTCGCCCTTTCGAACCGTATTTAGCGGTACGACGTAAAAGCTGATAAATCGATGCTCCGGGTAGTCCACTTCCAGTTCACTATTGATCAACTTGGACCACTCACCCGAGGCCAGCGCGAGAATGCGTTCCCAGTTTATGTCGCGTACGATTCGCGATACGGCTTTACCTTCCATATCCTCCAGGCTGAATCCCAGGAGCCTCTCGGCAGCGCGATTCGCATAGCTCAGCTTCCCGTCGCCATCCAGGACGATAACGCCCTCCTGAATGGAGGCAAAAATCGTCTCGAGTAATCCCTTCTCCTGCGCCAGACGTAGAAAATGCCCTTGCAAGCTGGCAGGATCGATCCGATCAATCCGCGCGACCAATTTATCTAGAAATCCGGATTTCACTTATACTCCTTGCATGCCATTGCGACAATCTGACACAACCCTACGCCCCGTCCAATTCGCCCGCAAGCCCAATCTGTCCCACATCAGCCCTCCGGGAACAGGCTCTGGCGGTGATGGGGACAGGCCCCGATACATATTTCGACCATTCGGATAAGCAGGAGGATTGCTACAGGAACAGAATGGGGGCTGTCGCGGCCGAAAGACCGTTGCTCGTGGCCGGGAACGAATGCGGGGCGATGTAGAGACAGTAATCGGGCCGAACGCAGCTACAGTCGGCGAGACCGCGCTACCGAAATCCTGCAACCCAGCGGGACTAAGGCCTTGATCCGTGCATTTTGCATCTCTTCGTTCCTTTCCACTGTGCGGTGGCGAACGCGCATCGCTTACCTCGCAGAAGGGATCAAGCGTGTTCTTTTCCGGCGAAAAATGCCCTCCACATCCGCGCAACTCCTTTTAGCCTTGTTTTACAGGCGTTTTCCAACCCATAAATTCTTCGTCCCCGGCAACTCTTTTCACTGGAACAGCCTCTCGACGCTATCCTGATCGCGTCCTGGGGCCGGTCCCCACGGGGACCGGGGGCTGTCCCCATGCGAGCGGAATGCGCGGGATTACACATTTTGTGACGGGCGTGGCGGTGGCGTCGTGCGTGCCGGAGGCGGTGCGCGTGGCGGCAGCGGGCAACGGCATATATCTCGTGCTCGGCGGCGTGGTGGGACTGCTCCCGGATCTGCTCGACGAGAAACTGAATCGGTTTCTTTTCCGTCATGACGTGGAGATTACGCCCGATCCACTGATGCCCGACCCACAGATGATCGCGGACGGAATCGCCGCGGCGTACAACGAGTCGGTATACCGCGGAAACCCGTTGCGCGTCCGACTGAACGCGATTCCCCTGGCTGAGAGTCGCTGGCAACAGTATGAATTGTATTTCGACGTCATGACCCAGCAAATACACGTGCGTTACGGTCCGGTCGTCGACGAACAACAGCGGCCTGTTGAACCCGCGCCAACGATCGCTCCCGCGCTGGCCCAACTCAATGTGCCGATTGAACTGGACTACCTTGCCCGAGTCCGCGTGGACAGCCCGGAGGGCATCTCATTCGAAATGCGTCCAACCGCTGCCGGCAGCGTCATTCCGCTACATGCCCCCTGGCGCCGGACATGGTCGCATAGTCTCGTCCTGGCAACCGTCCTGGCGCTCGCGCTCACGGTCGCAACGAACGTGACGGCGGGAATCATCGCGCTCGCCAGTTGGGCAGCACACACCGCGCAGGATAAACGCGGGCACGAGGGAATGGATCTGCTCTACCCTTTCAGCACGCGACGGACGACCGGCCTCGGGGTCGCCGACCCTGAAGAGACCGGATTAAACCTGCTTACCGTATGGTTCTGCGCGCTGGTCACCTTTTGGAACCTTTACCGTGCATCGCCCGGCCCCCCACTTGGCTTCTCTGTTATACAAATGTTCTTCTACGGCCTGCTTGTCCCACTTTTCGTGGCCTCGGGCCTCAGGCGCAACTGGCGCAAACACCCCTAGAAGCCTCCCGCAAGCGCCCACGATTTGTTTTCGTTTTCGTTTTCGTTGACCGACGGAGTGTGATGTATATGCTCAATTGGCAAATAACCACAATATGCACGACGCTTTACACAACGTTTCCATCTGGTCGGCCTTCTGGGCGTGGTTCGGTGCCCAATTGACTAAAATGGTCCTGAGCTTTCGCCGTACACGTCGCATCGACTTCAGGTACATGGTCAGCACCGGCGGCATGCCCAGCGCGCACAGTTCGCTGGCCGCGGGGCTTGCAACTTCTGTAGGACTTCAAGCCGGGTTCGGATCCGCTGTTTTCGCGGTGGGGGTTGTGTTCGCAACGATTGTCATGTTTGACGCCCAGACGGTACGCAGGGCTGCCGGACACCAGGCACACCTCTTGAACCAGATCGTGGACGAGCTGTTTGAGCATCACCATCTGTCTGAACAGAAGCTGGCAGAATTCCTCGGACACACCCGTCTGGAGGTTTTCATGGGCCTTCTGATGGGCATCTTTATCGCACTCCTGACCCACGGAGTTATCGGCTGAATTAGCAGAACTCGGGGATTGACGGAATCCAAAATTTCAGTAGAGTTTCGAGTGTGGCGATCGTCCATTAGGGCGCAAAATCGATGCGGGGCGCAGAGGCCGGATAGAACCAAAACGGTTGCATCGCGGGGGATCCGAAAGTGGACAATGAACTCCTCTCGAAGCAGATTCAGATTGAGCGGAAGCAGTTTTCTTTTACAGTCAGAGAAAACATTCGCGGGCGCTTTCTGAAAATCACGGAAGACGTAGGTGGACGACGAGATACCATTATCATCCCGTCTACCGGGCTTGAACAGGTACGCGATATCATTGATGACGCGATCGAGGCCGACCGGGAGGCTGGCCCCTACGAGGTCAATGACGATACCTGAGACTGTGTTCAGTCAGCCGATGACATACAACCCTGGGAGATGAGACCCGCTCCCATGAACAGCACAGATGTGCCGTGGTACGGCGCAACCACACGTCGCGTTGCCAGCCACGCCTATCCCACCACGGTCCTGACCGTGCTCCTGATTGCCACCTGTATACCGCGAACCCAGGCGACACCGATCCATCCGCCGGCGCGCGACATTCTGGCCGGCGCGCGACGCCATATTCCCGCAGATGAAACGTGGATCCGCGGAGACCTGCGCATCAAGGCTTCGAAATCCCGCCCGGCGGGAAAACTGCAGATCGAGATCGCCGTGACCCGTCGGGCAGATACGACAACCGTTGAGTACACGGTATCGGACGTGTTCGGGCAGCCGATCGAACGGTTTGTCGTCACACGGACCGATTCCGGAGACGTCGATTACCGACATGCTCAGGGATCGGAAGCGGCACGAAACATTCGTCGTTCGAGCACGCGAATCCAGAACGCGGACGTAAGCTGGATCGACATGAGCCTCGATTTCCTGTGGTGGAATGATCCGGTCTGGATCCGTGAGGATTCAGTGAAAGGTCACGCCTGCCACGTCCTCGATGTGCCCGCACCCGAACTCGACGAGGCCGGATATTCCATGGTCCGGCTCTGGCTCGAGAAGAAGTCCCATGCGCTCCTCCGGGCAGACGCATTCGGAGCCGACGGCGACCTGGCCCGACAGTTTTCCGTGCGAAGCCTGAAAAAGATTGATGGCCGCTGGATGATCAAGAGTCTCGATTTCTTCACCTACCCGATGCGCGACCGGACCCGCTTGCACGTACGGGAGGTCCGCGCGATGGGCGTAGATGACGCCGCCAACGACGCAGCGCGTGATCGGGACTAATGGATCCTACTGTACTTACCTACCTCGGTCTGCTTGTCCTGCTCCTGATCGCATCCTCGTTCTTTTCAAGTTCGGAGACGGCCCTGTTCTCTTTGAGTCCGCTCCAGGTTCGGCGAATTCAGGAATCGCACCACCACGTGGGTGCAACAATCGCGCGTCACCTTGAGTCACCGACACAGTTGCTCTCGACCATCCTGATCGGAAACACAGTCGTTAACGTCATCGCGTCGGTCGTCGGGTTTGCGTGTGCCGAGCACGCGTTCCCCGCACGAGGCGAGATCATCTCGATCCCGGCCATGACCATCCTGCTTCTGCTTTTCGGCGAGGTCGCCCCCAAGCGCCTGGCCATGCGCTACCCCGACAAGATGGCCATCGTTTACATGCCCATCCTGCACGTCTTAACCATCATCCTCCTCCCCGTACGCGTCGTGCTGCAGGCTATCTCGAATGCCTTCGAGAAACATATGCGGCCCGGCCCCAGGCATTTGACGGAGGACGAGTTTCGCTCCGTCGTGGGCATGAGCGAGGAGCAGGGGGTTCTCGACCCTGAAGAACGAACGATGGTCGACGGCATCATTCGCCTGGAAGACATCCAGGCTAGTGACGTCATGACCCCGCGCGTAGACCTGATTGCTATCGACCTGAACGACCCGGCGGAACAGCACCTGCAAACCGCGCGCAACACCAAGGTGCGCTTCCTCCCCGTCCACCGCGACTCACTCGACGAAGTCGCCGGGTTTCTTGACGTGCTCAAATTTCTTCTATCTCCGCTGGACGGTGTCGAGGCCGCCATGTCACCCGCGCACTTCATACCCGAAACCGCGACGCTGGATACGCTGCTCGCAACGTTTCAGCAGGAGGAGAAACGAGTAGCCATCGTGTCCGACGAGTTTGGCGGAACCGCAGGACTGGTCACCCTCGGCGACGTACTCGAAGAAATCGTGGACGACGTGGAGAACGAATACGGCGAGGAGAAACTGACGATCGAACCCGTGGGCCCCGACACCTGGCTTGTCGACGGCTCCGTGAGCCTGGAAGATCTCAGCTACGAGCTGGATATAGACCTCAAGGCCGAAGGCGCCGATCGTGTTGCCGGATGGGTGAACGCGCAGGCGGGCCACATACCACGCCCCGGGGAAGTCGTCGAAGCACAGGGCTGCCGGGCGCGCGTACAGCGGGTGCATCGCAATCGCGTCATTCTCGTGCACCTGACCAAACTGCAGGATGTATCGCCATCCGAATCCGACGAGGAACAGCCAACGGACTCCTGATGCCGATCCAGATCCTGATAATTTTGCTCTGTATACTCGGATCCGCGTTTTACGCCGGCATCGAGACCGGGATGATCTCCATCAATCGCATGCGGCTGCGGCACTTCGTCAAGGAAGGCTCGCGACGCGCGGCGCTGATCCAGGAACTGCTCGAAAAGCCGGACCGGCTCCTGGGCACGACCCTGCTTGGCACCAATCTATGCCACGTCATGGCGTCCGTCGTGACGGCGAGTCTTGCGATCAAGATCTCGGAAACCTGGGGCCCCACCATCTCCTCCGTTCTGATCACGGTTTTGCTACTGATCTTCGGCGAATACCTTCCAAAGGCATGGTTCCAGGCGATGCCGTACCGCCGCTGCCGGTTATTTGCCAAGCCGCTGTACGTAAGCTGGATGATCATGAGCCCTATCGTAGCGGTCATCTCCGGCATCACAAAACTCCTGCTCCCGCGAGCGGATTCCGAAGACCATGACGCCGGCCTGTTCGTTACGCGTGACGAACTGCAACACCTCGCACATGAGGTCGAGACGGGCGGAATGCTCTCGCCACGCGAACGGGTAATGATTCACCAGGTCATGGAACTTTCGCGGCACGTTGCGCGCGACATCATGACGCCGCGTTCGGATTTTACGAGCGTCACCGAAGCAACAACCGTCGCCGAAGTCTGCAATCAGGCCCGCGATTCCGACGTGACGCGCGTACCCGTCACAGACGCCGACGGCAAGAAATTCGTGGGCGTCGTTAACATCTATGATCTACTATCGACACAGGACACGGACAGCCCCTTGCCCGTTCGCGACTTCATGCGATCACCACAATTCGTCTCGGAAGATATGCCCGTCGACGATATTCTGCCGCGACTGCGACTTTCGCGGCAACCTCTCTGCCTGGTGAGGAACGAGCAGGCCGAGGTAACGGGCATGGTGACGACAGAGGATATTCTGGAAGTCATCGTGGGCGAGCTGTAGACCGGCGGATCGAACCAACGGTGGAAGAAACATGCGATCAGCAATCGCGGGTGGTGGTGCCCGGACATGACATCAGGCTCACGATACCCCGACATCTCGAACGGGCAAGCGGATGGCGGGTACTGCCCTTGCTGTAAACGGTACTCGGGATTCGATCCCGTCTGTCCGTATTGTGACGCCGATTGCCCGGATACCCGCATTCGACGTGTGCTGAAGCGAAGCGCTCTTGTAATCGCGATCGGTGGACTCGCCGTTTTGTATCTTATCATCGCTATGCGTGCGACGGCGTAATGGACAACGGACACCTGCCGATACTCCTGCCCATTATCTGTGCCGCAATCGGCGCCGGCATCGCAACCTGTGCGGCCTGTGTTCCTGCACTTCACGCGTTCAGCCTGATCGGCGCCCTGCTCTTTATCGCGCAAGGTGGAAGCGCGGCGGGAGCCCCGGAGGCTGTTATCGGGATGTGCCTTGGCCTGACGGTCGGCTTCGCAGCGGCCAACTCGATCCCGGCCGTGCTCTTGTCCGCTCCTGACGACAGTGCGGTCCTGATGGTGTCACCCGGGCAGAATCAACTCATGTCCGGCCGCGCATACGAAGCGGTAATCGACACGGCCGCCGGTGGTGTCGGCGCCTGGCTGATCCTGCTATGCGTCGTTGCGCCGTTGGCACCGGCCGTGCTTCCTGCCGTGATGACGATCCTTGCGCCGCATTGGCACTGGGTCCTATGGTGCATCGTCTGCTTCACCATTCTGTCTGAGCGCCCGTTACGCCGATCACGACAGGAGACCGGACGGCCGGGGTTGGGCGTGGCCCTGAGAGCATCCGGCATCGCGTTGTTCACGTTCACGCTTTCCGCCCTCTTCGGTCTAGCCGTCTCACGACTCATGCCGGCCGGGATCGCAGACTTCCGCCATCTCCTGCCGGCGCTCGGCCTCTAGTTCGTCGTCCTCCAGAACGTCCGTGTCCAAGAGACAGTCATCGCAAATGTCCAGATACCCGCCGTAAACAACGTCCTTGACATTGTTCTCGCAGTCAATGTCGATCCTCTTGTCGCACCGCTCGCACTCCCGGCAGCAACACAGGAGACAGGTGTCACCCATCGACATGTCGGGCTTCACGTTCAGTTCGACGGAGGTGCAGGTACCGTTCTCCACGTTGGTACAGACCTCGTCCCAGAAGCCGGGGACAGGTTCGAGTGGAATTTCTATGAGGTACTTGGTCATGCCTCCACTGTACGAGAAACTACACCTAGACCACAACCTCAAATTTATCTTTCTCTAGAGGTTGTCATGTTGTCTGGGTTCCGGGTACATTGGAATCACCACCAACGAAAGGCCACCATATGCTCGAACTCCAGATCGACTGGAAGCACGAGGACGAGAAGGGCATCCTCCTGAAGATCATCAACTTCCCGTGCACTTACGGCGACTTCGGAGGCGAATCCATGTGGGTTCGTGTCATCGAAGGCACCGACAACGACGGGGTCGGCTTCGTCTGCAACGACCCTTCCTTCTCATCTCTGCGCTATGGCGACGTGATCGCCTACGCAGGAGGCACTGACGACACGAAGGCTCACTACGCCGGTCTGGCGCACAACGTCTTCGAGTACGAAGGCTCGAAGCAGCGTGAGTACCTCACCGAAGTCGCCAACCAGACTCCAGAAGTCGTACATTTCAACGAACTCGTCAAGGACGGCTGTGCCGTCTGCGGCGAAGGCGCTCACGCATGTGAGGAACACGCCTCATGAGGAATTTCTGGACTAGGGGTTGCGATCTCGCAAACCCACTGCTACCGTCAGTGCTCCAATGAGTATTGACTGGCGTAAGCATCCAGACACAGTTCTTTTGGAGGACCGTCCCGGCCCTCTCAAGGACTCGTCGGTGGAGGAAAGCCTCCTAGTTAGTACCGGCGAGAAGGGTTTCACGGCACTTATCCGTGCCATGACTGCCCGCATCAATGAATATCCAACTACAACGGGGAGTGCATATCATGCCGATCCAGCGTAAGCAGTACCAGGTGGTCATCGAAGACCCGCCTGCGCAACAGCGTGGGCGTCCCGGCAACGGGAACCTGCAGAGGTTCCTCCTTGGTTTGGAGGAAACTCACCCCGGCGAGTGGTGCGTTCTTGACCGCTCACGGAAGCACATCGGGTACATCTACAACCTCAAGAAGAGGTACTCGAACCTTGAGGTGCAGACTCGTCTCAACGACGACGGCACCTACGGGGTGTGGGTGAAGATGAACAAGGAAGCCGTCAAGGCCTAAGTTCTCTTCCAACCAGTAGAAGCCGTACTAAGGGTTCGCCCTCGGTGCGGCTTTTGCTGTTTTGGTTACTCGTCGTCGGCAGCCTTTGCCCTGGGCTTGTAGACCGGGGCTTTCTTGCCAAACCGCGCACCAATGGTGCTGTTGGTATTGGGGTGCCCGCCGGTCTTGCCGAACTCAGGATGCATCGAGTCATCAGCAGCAGGCCCCGACTCATCCTCGCTCATCGTCCCGGTGACGTAGTGGGTGTGTGACGCAACTTTTCGCATGTTCTCTCCGTTTCTGAGATATTCACATTTTAGCAGGTTGTGACCCACCGGACGTTTCGGTTAGATTGGAAGGACACCGAACGAAAGGACCGTAATGCCGCTACTAGCACCGATCACGAACGAGATGGTCAAGGCCGAGGTCGAGCCACTGTGGATCGAACTCCGTCAGAAATACGGCAGGAAGTACGACTTCTCGTCCGACCCCGACGGTCTGCACGACCGCATCAACGGCACCATGCACGGCATGGGCATCCTTCAAGGCTGGGAGAGGCACGGCGGTCCTGCCATGCGACAGTTGCGCTCGTTCGGCGTCCCCGTCGAAATCTGCAAGGAACTCATCGACAAGTTCTGCGAGGACGAGTCGACTGAGGAAGAGGAACAGACCCACAAGACGACCCGTGCCTCCCTGTACGCCGGGTTTGAGAAGTGGGCCAAGGAGCATGAGGGCGAGCAGTTCTCCACCGCTCAGTTGGCAGAGCAGGCCGGCTTCTCTGCGGCCACCATCCGCAAGTACCTCAAGACCACTGCCTACTTCACCAAGGTCAAGAGTGGGTGGTACGAGGCTGGCTACAAGCGGAACAACTGACAAGAGGTTGTGATTCTGTTCAGTATTGGGTAGAGTGAGCAATACCTATCAGAAGAAGGGAAATTTGATGAGTGACCACACCGACGAGTCTTGCGACCACAGGGTTTTGTGCTGGAAGGACTCCTTCGGCACCGACCGTGAATACGAGATGGCCTTCGGCTGGGACGCCAAGGATGGCGAGCCGACGGCAGCCCTCATGTGGGAGGGCTGCGATCATCCGATCTCCATCCCCATCACCGTGATGCTGGAAGCAATCTGCACCGGCTGGGGCGATCTGGACGTAGAGATGCTGACCATGCTGGCCGCTGCCATGGGCAACGGCGAGATTCCCGCTTTCATGTCGGGCGACCCGGCTCTCAACTAGAAATCTAAGAAACATCAGTCAAGAGGTTGTGATTCTTTCCAGTAATAGATACATTGGGAAGTACCAATCAGCGAGGCCATCATAAGGAGGCCATCAAGTGAGTGACGAAACCACACTTCCAGAGTGCTGGGAGAAATTCAAGGAGGTGCTTGAGAACGGCATCGACAGGATCATCCTGTTCGGCCCGCCGGGAACAGGCAAGACCTACTGCGGTCTGACCCACGGCGACACAGAGGCAGGAGCCTTCCGGCTCGTCTGCACAGAGGATATGACGAACGCTGATGTGACCGGTTCGTTCATGTTGGAGAAGGGCGACTTCAAGTGGGTCGCAGGCTCCGCTCTCAAGGCGTGGGATGGCAACGGCACGCAGGGCGGTCGGCTCGTCGTAGACGAGATCGACAAGGCTGGGGGCGACGTGTTC
>CAJWTS010000060.1 GCA_913047795.1 uncultured Verrucomicrobiota bacterium
CTCATCAGCACTCTTGGCAAGTCGAACGCGTTCTTTCAGTGGTTTGATGTGTCCAAGTGTTTTGCCGTACATGGCGATTCGATTGGTCATGCAATGCAGTGCCGCGCGTTCGCCGCGGTGTTCCAAAATCAATGCAAGGTGGCGAAGAATGATCTTGATTTTGTCGTTCCGATCCCGATAGGTTGGCTGCTCACCCAGTACATGTTTTGCTCCCCTGGCGAAGGTGGTGTTGCGTTGATTCTGGCGCGCTCTGACCAGGCCCACAAATACACCAAGACACCCGTGTATCTGAAGGCCGCGGTCATTCGTTCACGACGCCACGGCAGCTTTGAAGTACTGGCTCCCTCACTGGCGCTCGAGCACAGCGCCGGTCCGACCATCGATGCTTCGAAAGCGGCATTCGAGATCGCCGGCATCGGGCCGGATGACGTTGACGTTGCTCAGCTCCAGGACACCGAGTCCGGCGCTGAGGTGATGCATATGGCGGAAAACGGATTCTGCGAGCACGGCGAGCAGGAGCACAGGCCAGCGAAGCAGGTTCAGCCACAATGCTTCCTTGCCGATGCCGACATACGCGAGCACCATCGGCATAAGACTTGATGATCGCCTGTATCAACGAGAACCGGGGAACAATGCTCTACGCGGCACCGATGCATTATCGATTACTGGCTGCTGATAAGTCCAACGTGAAGACGCCGACGCTGCAGCGCGCGATTTCGACCTCGTCCGCGATCGCGTTACCGATCGCCGAGGCATATCAAAAGCGATTTGGCCTGCCCGTTATCCAGGCGTACGGCATTATCGAGATCGGATTGCCGATCATCAATTTGGCGGCCGCCGAGTCGCACCCCGGTGCGATAGGACATGGGCTACCGGACTACAGGATCGGCATTCTCGACGAGTCCGGAGAATGTTTGCCGGCCGACAGCAGGGGGCAGCTGGCCGTGCAGGGGCCCGGCATGTTCGATATGTATCTATGTCCGCCGGCCGCGCGCGAGACGGTGACGGAGAACGGATGGTTTCTGACAGGCGACCTTGCCACGATGACAGCGGCCGGTTTGATTACCGTTGTGGGGCGCGTGAAATCGATGATCAACGTTTCAGGCAACAAGGTCTTTCCCGAGGAAGTGGAACGGGTGCTGGATACCCATCCCGCGATTGCTGCATCACGCGTGAGCGGAATCGAGCATCCAATCATGGGCGAGACCGTGCAGGCCGAGCTCGTGATCCGTGACGACCACTCGATCGAGACGGAGCAGGTGCTGAAGTACTGCCGCGAGCGCCTCTCCAGCTACAAGGTCCCGCAGTTTTTGCACGTTGTATCGGAGATTCCACTGACCGGAAGTGGCAAAGTTGCGCGTTAGCGGGGTCACTCCGCAGGCGTCACAAGTTCCGTCTTCAACGCCGCGACGAGTGCTTCCGATTCGACGTCCTCAAGCTCCTCCTCCATTGTCGTTATCGTGACGCTCAATCTTCCCTTATAACGTGCGAAAATGAAGGTCAGCCCGGGCGGGTACATGTTGGGCGGATAATGGATAGCGTTCTTCACGGGCGCTCCCAGGAACGTTTCGAATCGGTCCAGCGACTGTCCGGTATCCGAGATGAAGAAAGATGCCATCCGCTTACCCGTGGGTTGCTGAATCATGTGTCGATAAATAAACGGGGGTAGGTGCCGGCAGAGGAGCATCATGCGATGAAATCGCGCCGGAAAATCCTGCCGCATAAGGTCCATCATCTGTTCGGACAGCGATGTGACGGTCCCCTTCAGTGAATCGAGGCCGGCGGCGGAAATACGATAGAAGAGAAACGTGACCTGGTTAGACAGCATCGGCCCCGCCGCGCCCCTCCTGCGCCGGTCCTGGGGTACCGATACAACGACATCGTCGACCGTGCCACCGCGCGCGGTGACGATGTGCCTGACCGCGCGCGCGCAGGCTGCCAGATAGAACAGGCTCTTATTGATTTGTGCACCCGTGGCCGTGATTTTTTCGTCCACCGCGCCCGTCTGTTTTTCGGTAAGCGCGATGACCTGGTGGCGCACGACCGGGCGGCTCCGGCCCCGCCCGATGTAGGTCGACATGAAGGGGAGATGCGAAATTTCGTCCAGGCTCTCCTTGATCTTTAATGTGTTTCGCCACTGGCTGTGATCCGGGACGTCGGGGTTTGGATCGAAGAAGACCGGTTCGCCCGCGAGCGATTGGCCGATGTGCGCAACGAAGAGTTCTGCGCCGTGCGCGTCCATCAGCGCGTGATGCCAGGTGATCAGGATTTGCGTCGTCGTGTCCTTCTGGCCCAGCAGCTGAACCTGGAAGGGCGACTCGCGGCGAGGGTTGATCATGCGCAAGCGAGCGATAAGCTCGAGGGCGTTTGTATCAGCGAGTAAATAGAAGGGAACAGGATAGGCGCGGGCTCGCTGGTCGACCGCCCAGCGTGGCGGCTTGAACCATGATCCACCCTGCGCCCGCAGGGTGCACATCCATTGATACGTGGTATTTTCATCGAGGGCGGCCTGGATCTGAAGCGTCGCTACGGGCTCGTCGAGTGTCACCAGCAGGTGACAGATGTTTCCGCGCCCGCTGCTTTTCAGCATGAGCTGGTCGAGGATCAGGAGGAATGTGTCCGGACCGTTAAACGCGTATACGGCCGGCCGTTCCACGTGCCCAATCATTTCATGCGTCGGAAGATGAGCGACGTGTTGATCCCGCCGAAGGCGAAATTGTTACTCATGACGTACTCGTTACTCATGGTCCGCCCGTCGCGAATGTAATCAAGATCGCCGCATCGCTCATCGATGTTTTCGAGGTGAACGGTGGGCGCGTACCAATCGGAATTGAGCATTTCGACCGAGAGCCAGGCTTCCAGTGATCCGCTGGCTCCGAGCGTATGACCCATATAGCTCTTGATCGAACTAATGGGCATGCGTTGGCCGAAGAGGCGGTGCGTGGCCTGGGATTCGGCGATATCGCCCAACTCCGTGGCTGTTGCATGCGCGTTTACGTAGCCGATGGCCTCCGGCCCGATCCCCGCGTCCTCGAGGCTGATTTCCATGGCGCGCCCCATCATATCAGAAGACGGAGTGGTGACATGCGCGCCATCGGCATTGTATCCGAAGCCTACAATCTCGGCGTGAATCGTCGCGCCGCGCGCGACGGCATGCTCGTACTCTTCCAGGATGAGCGTGCCCGCGCCCTCGCCGATGACCAGCCCATCGCGGTCCCGGTCGAACGGGCGCGGCGACATTTCGGGTGAGTCGTTTGTTACGCTCGTGGCGTACAGCACGTCGAACACGGCGACTTCCGTGATGCAGAGCTCCTCGGCCCCGCCAGCGATCATCATCTTCTGTAGTCCGTACTTGATTGCTTCGTATGCAAGGCCGATGCCCTGGCTGCCCGAGGTGCAGGCGCTGCAAGTCGGAATCACGCGTCCGCGAATCTCGAAGAAGAGTCCGAGATTGACGGCACAGGTATGGCTCATCATCTGGATGTACGAGGTGGCGGTGATGTTTTTCATGCTGCCGTGGCGCGCGAGATCGTTAAATCGGCCGATCGCTTCCGTGCTGCCGGTGGAGGACCCGTAGGCGACACCGGCGTCGCCGCTGCTCAGTATGGGGTCGTCGCGCAGACCCGCGTCCTCCAGCGCAACTTCCGTCGCGCGCACCGAGAGCTGCGATACGCGGCCCATGCTTCTCGTTTTCTTGCGCGGATAGTAGTCCGGAATTTCGAAGTCGGTAATCGGCGCCGCGAGGCGCGTATTGATCTGTTGGTAATGGTCCCAATCGTCGCGGCGCACGATGGCGCTCTTCTTTTCGCGAAGGTTGCGGCTGATTGTGTCCCAGTCGTGACCGATGGGGCTCAGGCCCCCCATGCCCGTAACGACGACGCGATTCAAAGCATGCCTCCGTTCACCGAGATCACCTGGCGCGTAATGTACGATGCCTTATCCGAGAACAGGAAGGCGACGAGCGAAGCGACTTCCTCCGCTCGCCCGAGCCGGTGCATCGGGATAAGCTTTAAGACATCCTCGGTCGACCATTCCACGCCCGTGATCATATCGGTTTCGATAATTCCGGGCACGACGCAGTTCACGGTGATCTTGCGTTTCGCGAGTTCGATCGCCAGCGCCTTGGTGGCGGCGATCACACCGCCCTTCGAGGCACTGTAGTTGACCTGGCCCCGGTTACCTGTCAGGCCCGAAATGGACGCGAGGGTCACGATTCGGCCGGGTTGGCGCCGTTGAATCATGGGCATCGTGACAGGCTTCAGCACGTTGTAAAAACTGTTTAAGTTGGTGTCGATGACGGCGTCCCAGTCCTCGTCTTCCAGCCCCGGAAAGGGTGCATCCCTGGCGATGCCCGCATTGCAGACGACGCCATAGTAGGCGCCGTGTTCTTCCATGTCTGCCGTGAGACATTCCTTACAGGCCTGCCGGTCCGATGTGTCGAAGGCAAGGATTCGACCGATCGCGCCGGCGGCTTCTACGTCGGCGAGGGTTTCTTCCGCAGCGGGCCGGTTGCTCTTGCAGTGTACGACGATGTGGTAGCCGTCGTGGGCGAGGCCGGTCGCGATGGCCCGGCCGATGCCACGGCTGGACCCGGTAATCAATACGGACTGACTCATTCGGCTCGTGCTTCCTTTATGAACGCTTCAATGTCCGGCGGCAGGAAGACGTTGACGATGGCCTCCATCAGGCAGGCGCGGGTGTCGGCATCCTCAATTTTACAATCGAATACGCCCATCCCGTCCGAGTCCATTATGAGATGAACGCTGGTGTGCAGAACCTGCCGCTCCAGGAAGTAGGGAACATGACACGTTCCACTTCGATTTCCAACCAATAAGCCGACCCTGACGGCCTCGCCGCGAATCCGTGCGCGGATACCGGAGTGGGCGGCCATCGTCTGGGCCATGTACTCGTAGCCGATCCAAGCGGGAACACCATTACGTGCCGGGTCGAAGAAGATGTTTGAGTCGGAAATTTTGGCGAGGGATTCGGCATGCTCTACCGAGCAAGCGACAATCGAATCCAGAAGGATCATGCGTCCGCGGTGTGGCAGCACGTCTTCAATGGCATATGGTAATCCGTCGCCTGCGGATCCGTTGTCTTTTTTCCCCAGTACGATGCAGCAATTGCTCCCGCCGAATGCAAATGAACTGGACAGCACCGCGGCCGAGTCGCCAATCGAAATCGTATGCTCCAGTCCTGCGAAGTTGAGGGGCGGCAGGGAATCGTCGTGTGCTTCGTCCCAACGGTGCGGCGGCACGATCATCTCTCCGTCGGCGCGATCCAGCGCCAGCCAGCAGAGCCCGGCCTCTGTGGCACCGGCCGCGCCCAGCGTATGCCCGGTGAGTCCCTTGGTGGAACTGCATGGGGTCGCCGTGCCAAAAACGCGTTCGACCGCATTGCTCTCCATCGCGTCGTTCTGTGGAGTGGCGGTCCCGTGCAGGTTGATATAGTCGATGTCGCCGGGTGCCAGGGCTGCGTCGCGCAGCGCGGCACGCATGGCGGCCTCTGCGCCAATGCCCTCCGGTTGCGGCGCGGAGATGTGGTGCGCGTCGGAAGACTCGCCGGTGCCGAGTAGCCGGATCCCGGGACCCTCGCAGGTCATGAGAAAGAGCGCGCACGCCTCACCGATCACGATGCCGTCCCGGTTCTTGCTCATCGGGTTGCAATGCCCGCGTGAAAGCGTATCCAGTGAAAAGAAACCGTTCAGCGTGAGACCGCACAGTGAATCGCTGCCACCGGTGACGACGGCTTTGCAGATTCCGGCAGCCAACAGATTGCGCGCGGACGCGAGCGCCTTGGCGCTCGACGTGCACGCCGACGATATCGTATAGGCCGGGCCGCTGATCTCGAGGTACGCCGCGATGAAATCCGAGGGAGACCCCATGCCCTGTTGTTGCAGGTGAAAATCCGCTGGATAGGCGCCCGATGCGTGCCGCTGCATGGCGGCCGCTTCGCCTTCGCGAATGCCGGACGTGCTCGATCCGATCACGACGGCCACTTGCGAGCTGCCGTATCTGGCGATGGTCGCGCGCCATTCGTCCTCGACCTGAAGGATCGCCGCTAGAATCAGCTGGTTGTTGCGAGTCGTATGCCGCGACAATTCAGGCGGAAGGCTGGGAAGTTCGGCGTCGCAGACGCCCTTCAATACGGTCGCTCCGGGAATCGAATCGGAGTCTTCCACGAATCCGGAGCGATCACCGAGCATCATATGCGCGTAGATTTCGTCCGCCGACTGCCCGAGACAGTTGACCATGCCAAGGTGGTGCAAATAGAAGGCCGCGGGCGATTCGTTCATCGCCAACCCATCCTGCCCTTGTCTCCTGCAGTCATTGGCCTAATATGAAGGGGCCGCGCATCGTGTGCAATTTAAGAAAATGGAAATTGGGTCCTCAGGACCGTAGCTGAACCTATGATTGATCCGACCAACCTGGACGTCTGTATCCTCGGCGGCGGGCTTGCGGGCCTGACGCTTGCCATACAGTTGACGCGGGAGGACCCCGCTATCGCCGTGGCGGTGATCGAAAATCGCGCGCATCCGGTACCCGAGGCCGCTTTCAAAGTGGGGGAATCTTCGGTCGAGGTGGGGGCGCATTATTTCGCGAACGTTATCGGTCTCAAAGAGCACATTCGCGACAAGCAGCTGCCGAAATTGGGCTTACGCTACTTCATGCCGGCCGGACGGAACGACGCGATCGAGCGCAGAATGGAGTTCGGCGGAAACAATTTTCTGGAAGCCCCTAGTTTTCAGTTGGATCGCGGCCGATTCGAAAATCATCTGGCCACGGTAGCTGCTGCAGCGGGCGTGCAGTTCCTGTCTGAGACATCGGTTCGCGACGTGCGCCTGGACCCGGCCGGCGATCACGAAATCGACGTTAAGCCGCGTGGCGCCGATTCACGGACACTGCGAAGCCGATGGGTCGTCGACGCCACGGGGCGCGCCAGCCTGCTTAAGCGGCGGCTCGAACTTGAAAAATCCGTGGATCACGACGTTAACGCGGCCTGGTTCAGAATCGATCGGCGGATCAAGATCGATGACTGGTCTGATGATGCGAGTTGGGCGGCCAGGATGGGCAAGCAGAAAGCGTCGCGCTGGCTTAGCACAAACCACCTGATGGGTGAGGGTTACTGGGTGTGGCTGATTCCGCTCGCTTCGGGCAGCACGTCCGTCGGAATCGTAGCCGATGCCGGACGGCATCCGTACGAGACGATCAACTCTTTCGACAAGAGCCTGGCCTGGCTGGAGCAGCACGAACCGCAGTGCGCGGGTGTCGTCCACGCCCACAAGGATGCGTTGCAGGATTTTCTGAGTCTGGAAGATTTCTCGTACAGCTGCAATCAGGTGTTCTCGGGGGATCGTTGGTGCCTGACCGGCGAGGCCGGCGTTTTCCTGGATCCTTTCTATTCGCCCGGCAGCGATTACATCGGATTCGCGAACACCTTCATCACGCATCTCGTCGGCCTGGATCGACGTGGCAAGAACATCACGGCGCGGAGCCAGATCTGTAACGACATTTACTTTCAGTTCTTCTACGGGCAACTCACGCTGTACCAGGACCAGTACGCGATCATGCGTCATCCGAGAATCATGCCGCTAAAGATCGTATGGGATTTCGCCTACTACTGGAGCCTGCAGGCGTTTATCTTTTTCCAGGATCGGCTCTGCGATCTCCAGATGTACGCGCGGTTCGGTGACCTGCTGAAGGAGGGCGACGTGTTGAACCGGGAGATGCAGGCAAATTTTGGCGAATGGAACAGGACGGTCGATACGACGCACCAGGACTGCTTCATGGATGTCACGGACCTCGCCTTCATGCGCCAATTAAACCGGGAACTTTTGCAGACGTTCGACGGGGATGCATTCGGCGAGCGACTTCGCGAGAACATGGCGCAACTGCATGTGCTTGCCGACGAAATGCGACTGCTGGTCGAGTCTTTCGCGAACGATGAAGCGCCTTCGCCGCTGATCCATCTGCTCGCCGGCGTCCACGAGCGGCTGTTCGCGGGCTAATCCGCGATCGGCGAGATCGTGATCGAATAGCCGAGGCGCCGGTTGCGATATTGGACGTCGCTCGTCCAGACGTGATCGATGTCGGTGTAGGACACGCTGATGCGCTCCCCGTTGCGCGTCACGATTCGCCGACCTGCATCTTGCTGTCGCACATCCAGGCCGTATGCGACCAGGCCGGTCGCTTGGCCGTAGATCAGGAAGAAATCTCTCAGCATGCGCTCCGGTTTGATCGGAACGTCAAACAAGTGGCTGGGTTCGTAACGAAATTCCGCCCCGTCGTATTGGATGACGAAGAGACGGCCGCCGACCGATGTGACCGCTGCGAGCGTTAATGATCCGGGCGTTAGTTCGGCGGTGCCGATCATCGAGAACGACCGCCCGGCGATTTCCATGCGCACGTCGTGAAGCAATGTTGCGGGCGCGTCAGATGCAAGGGCGGAGAGGGGTAGCGTCATCTGCCGTGGATGGGATTTCAGGGCGTGAAGCGCCCGCAGCGACGAACAGGAGCTGGTGCACAGCAGGGTCAGGACGAGGAGTACAGCGCGCATAGTTCAACGATCGATTGCAGCCCGCGCTCGTGCTTCACAGCGAGCGGATTCTCCTTATCCCAGACGTACCCCGCCAGGATAGAGCAGATCATGTCGACGCACGAGCGGTCCTTATACTCACTGAAAATAACGTCCTGGAAGGCCATGTCGTACCAGCCCATAACGTACGTCTTGAACGCGTCGACGCCGCGCATCAGTTCATCTTCAAAATCGGTTTTCCAGTCCACCGTCTCGCCCTTAAACTGACGGATCAACGCATTCGAGGCCAGGCTGGCCGACTTCAGCGCGATGGTGACGCCGGAAGAAAAGACCGGGTCGAGAAACTCGCCCGCGTTTCCCAGGATGGCGAACTGGTCGCCGTACAACTTCGAGACAGAGTGCGCGTAACCACTTACCATGCGGGGTTCGTACAAGACGTCGTAGTCATTCAATCGCGCGGCGAGGTTGGGCTCCTGGGCCAACAGCGCGCGGTACCGTTCTTCCTCGTCGGCGTAAGATCCCGAAAAGAATTCGGGTTCGGCGACAATGCCCACGGAGGTCTTGCCCGAAGCAAAGGGGATCACCCAGTACCAGACGCCGCGATCCTCGGGGTGAATCGCGACGACGATTTTCCTCTTCGCGACGAGTGGATCGCCCGCATCACCACTGACGTGGGAGAACTGCGAGGACCGCAGTCGGAGTCCTGTCGGCCGGGAAAGGTCCAGCAACCGTGGCAAAACCCGGCCCCCACCGCTTGCGTCTAAGACGAATTTTGCCACAAACGTCGATTCGACGGCGTCGGGGAACGTGACGTCAATTTCGGCGCGCTGCGTGCCAAAGCGCACGGCCGTTACGTCGGCGCCGTAGTGGATCTCCGCCCCCTTTTTCTCGGCCTCCATGGCCAGCACATGATCGAAATCGTCGCGTGGCACCTGGTATGTGTATTTCCACCCGTCGGTGAACTGCTGGCTGAAATCGAATTCCGCGACGCGATCCCCGTGCCGGAAAAATCCGCCTTCCTTCACCTGATAGTTGCGCGAATGAACGGCGTCCAGCAAGTCCGCTTCTTCCAGCAGGTTCATGCATTGGGGAAGCAGGCTCTCGCCGATTGCGAAGCGCGGGAAAACGGATTTCTCCACCACGACCACATCGAGACCGGCCCGCGCGAGAAGGGCGGCCGACATCGAGCCGGCGGGCCCGGCCCCGATTATCAATACGTCGGGCTTGCTGTTCACGCTGATCCGATATCCTTACGAAGCGTTCCTGACGCCATGGGAGCAAAGAGCAGGGCAAGCGCTATGCCGATCAAAACGGTCAGGCCGAAACTAGCCAGGGCCTGGGTATGGCTGAGCGCAAGTAAACCAAACGAGAGAATGGTTGTAGATGATGAAAGTGAGATGGCCAACATGATCCTGGATTGATCCGATCGAGCCTCGGCGAAGAAGATCGTGAAATCGATCCCGATCCCAAGGACGAGGAGCAGAGCCAGCGCATTGAAGAGGCTCATCGGTTGGCCCAGGTGACCCAGGAGTCCAACGGTCAGCAGGGCCGCGATGCAGGGCGGTGCAAACACGAGCGCGCCTTTCGCGGGACCGTATCGCCTGCAGAGGAGAAGGCCGATGAGCGCGTATGCGCCCAGGCTCAACCAGCAGGCCAGTCGCCGGTAGCGTCCGAAGAGAGCGGATACGTCATCGATCTTGTTCACGAACGTGATGTTCTCCGCGTCGCGTTCGAGTGCGATAAACGCGTTTTCGTCGCGAACCCCACCCAGCAGGATCAGCGAGGCGTAGCGCCCGTTGGCGCTCTCGATCCAGAGATGACGGAACGGTTCCGAGACGTCAGCGGCCAGCCAGTCCTTTACCGTCAATTCCCTATTGCTGTCACGCACCTGTTTCACCAGCGTCGGGTAGGTATCGGGTGGAAAGCCCAACGCATCGAAGTGCGTCTCGTACAGTGCCGGTTGCGTGACGAGACTTTGCAGCAGTTGATCGCGGCTTGCACGCTGGCGGGTCCGGGAGGGAATCCACTGGAACAGGCCCTGGTAGTACTCAAGGTCGCCTCGGGCGGAGAGCGCCTCGAGGGCGGGCACGAGTCGCTCCGCCTCCTGCAGAACGCCATCCGGCGTGGCACCTTCCACGAGCAGGAAGCGACTCAGGTCGATATTTCCCAATAGTGATCGAATGGCCTGCTCTTCTGCGAGCAGCACCGGCGACGGGGATTGAAGCTGGCGTACGTCGTCGTTGGGATTCAGCCTGAGGATTCCGGCGGCGATACCCAGGCTCAGCAGCAGCAGCGCGATGCCCGCCGGTTTGTACGCGAACAGCCGACGCCACGCGGAGAGCAGCGCATCACCAAGCGCCAGCATTCGCCGTGGCGTGTGTGTGACGCGTTGCCCGTGCAGCAGGAGCGGAAACCATGTGACCACCGAACCGAAGGCACCCAGCAGTCCGACGGATGAGAAGACAGCCATCTGCCGTAGCCCGGGAAAGGGCGCGATGAAGAGGCCCATATAAGCGAGCACGCTCGTGATCATGCCGAGTGTGATGCCGGGTAGTATCGTCCTTAGAACGCGGGGGCCGTCCACCGTGTCTTCATCGCCGAGGCAATCCGCAAAAAAGTGAAATGAATAGTCGACGCAGACACCAATCAGACTGGCCCCGAATCCGAGCGTGATCAGGTGAAGGTCGGGGAAACAGTAAACACCGGCGGTCAGGGCAAAGAGAAACCCGGATGCGATCGGCAGCAGGCCAATGAAAAGCCGGCGGACCGACCGAAACGCGAGCAGGATGAGTAGCACGACGCCGGCGGTCGATCCCGTTCCGATGGTTCGAATATCACCCTCGGCCGACGCCGCGCCTGCATGTGCAAAAAAGAGAACCCCCGTTTGCCGGATCGTTACGCCGGGATGTGCGCCCAGCACCTCCTCCGTTATTTTCTCGATTTCCCGGATTGCCGGGGCCTGGTTATCGCGCGCAAAGGGCGACTTGATCGATTGGGCTTCGACCACGGCGTAGGTGGCGGTGCCGTCGGTGACCTGCAGAAAGCCGTCGTTCAACTCGCTCTTTCCCGGCGGGGCAGGGCGGGACATGGCCCATCGTGGGAACAGGAGCAGCGGATCCTCGTGCAGGATTGGTGAGAGCGTTGACGCCATGGGCGAGTACAGCATCTGTGTGACGTCGTCGAGGGTCTGCGCGACGCCCTGCGGCGTGCTCAGTGCCTGCGCTTGAGCGCTGCTCAAGAGCGAGGCGCGCTGCGGAAAGTAGAAGTCATAGAAAGCGCGAGTGTCGTTGGTTTGTACCTGGCTGTGCACGGCATCGAACAACGGTGAGGCGTCTAGGCGTTGGCCGAAATGTGCCGCGGCCGCGCGCGCGCGATCGGGCACGGCGTGGCCGATCAGAAATACCACGCGGTTACCCATCGACTTCGAGAAGGCGCGCATCGCTTGTTCGGCGATTGGGTTCTGCTCAGTCTTGGGGAGCAGCTTCAGTATGTCCGTTTCGACATGCAGCCCGTGCCGCGCCTTGACGCAAAGGAGGGCCAGTACGACCGCGTTGACGGCCAACCATGCCAGGGCGCGACGTCTCATGGCGCAGGCGCGAAGGCCGCCAGTTCTCCCGCTGTTAGCGGGGCATGGCGATCGTTTTCGTACGCAAACCGGAAGCTTGTGATGTCGCCGTATTGCTCGAACATGGTCAACTGGGTCATATGGGGTCCATCACCCTGGAGGATGATTGCATGAATCAGTTTCCGCATTTTCGCCTCGCGCGGGACGAGCCCGATCGTCCATGTCGCATCCTGGATTCGAGCGTGTACGCCGAAGTGCTGGGGGACCTCGTCGGGATCCATGGCGAGCATGGCGGTGAAGACTTTCGTCATCGCTTTCATCATGGGATGCCGCGAACTGCTGAACGTCTCGACATCGCCATGCCGGTTGATTTGCGTGAGGCGATCCTGGGTGATGACCACTGTGTTCGTAAAAGGCTTACGGGTCTGCCAGCGGGCACCGTGTTGCTTGGAGAAGAGGAACCCCCCGCTCGAAATCAGCGGGCGCCGCAAGGCCTTGATACGCTTTTCCTGCACGAAGGTCGCACGTACGACCGCTGTTGTTTTCGAGTGCTCGACAAACGGGTGGTGACGCAGGGCGTCGTCGTGCATCGATACGGGAAAAGAAAAGACCGGGTCGTATTCGGAAATTGCGGGATCCCCGGACGTACCCGGCTCGGGGAGAGACAGGCTGAGCAATGACGCCAGGAGGATCGCTCGTTTCACGTTGCCTGGTCCTGGAGAGACTTGACGACGCGTTGGCGGAAGTTCTCCGGTGTGACGAAACAAGCCTCTTGAAGCGCCAGGTCGACAGCGACTTGCGTTGTCGATCCCTTACAGAGGCGGGCTCCCGACGCGACATCCGTGATTTCGTAAAGGATTTTCATGCGGTTCTCAAACTCAACCATCGTGGCGGTCACGGCGATTTTCTTACCGTATAAGATGGGCTTCGTATAACGGCAGTGACATTCGATGATCGGCCATGCATATCCCGCGTCTTTCATGTTGGGGTAATCGTAGTCGATCCGTCGAAGCAGTTCTGTTCGGGCAACTTCGAAATACCGGAAGTGGTGACCGTGCCACACGACGCTCATTGGATCCAGGTCGTGAAAGGCAGGATCGATGATCGTCTCGTGTACCAGGACGCGAGCGCTCATTCGATATCCCAGTATCGTGAACGAATCTTGGCCAGAATGTTTTTCAGATCCTGCTCCAGGGGCCGGTCTTCATCGAGAAAAGAGAAGGTTGTGCCGATGTCTTCTGCGAAGGCGGCCAGCGCCGGCTGCAGGGCGTCGCGTTGAACCTCGCCTCGTTTAAGGCGAATCAAGACGCCCTGTTGCATGATGAGCAATGCGGCGGCGGCGACCTGCTCGCAGAGCTCGATCACCCGCAATGCATCGCGGGCGGCGATGGTGCCCATGCTCACCTTGTCCTGATTGTGGCATTCGGTTGAGCGGGAGAATGCGCTGGCCGGCATCGTGAGTTTGAGGGCCTCGGCCGTCCAGGCGGATATCGATATCTGGAGTGCTTTGAATCCGTGGTTGATCTGCGCGCGATCGCCCTCCGCGCCGCTCAGGTTGGCCGGAAGGTTGTTATTGGATTTGCGATCCGTGACAAGTGCGACCTGGCGGTCGAGCAGGTCGCCGATATTGGCCACGGCGTTTTTCATGCCGTCCATTGCGAACGCGATGTGCCCGCCGTAGAAATGCCCACCATGCAGGATCTCCTCGTTTTCTCCGTCGATCAAGGGGTTGTCGTCCACGCTATTCAGCTCCGTTTCGATGAACGCGCGCATCGACGGCGCGGCGTCCGCGAGAACGCCGATCACGTGCGGCGCGCAACGAAAGGAATAGCGATCCTGTAGCCGGTACTCGGGGGCGGCCTCGCGCGACAAGTGCAGCAGCTCGTAGATCCTTTGCGCGACGCGCGCCTGGCCAGGATGAGGCTTCAAGACAAAGAGCTCCGGGCGATAATGGGTGCGATTGCCCATGAGCGCTTCGATGCCGAGGGCCGTGATATGGCAGGACAGACGCAGCAGGTAGTCGGCTCTTTGAAAAGCCAGTGCGGCCAGCGCCGTCATGACCGATGTGCCGTTCATCAGGGCCAGGCCCTCCTTGGGCTGCAGCACAAGCGGAGCGCGGCCGATACGTTGCAGCGCGTCGCTAGCCGCAATCGTCTCGCCGCCATAGCGTACGTTGCGTTCGCCGACCATCGCTGCGGCCACGTACGAAAGTGGGGTCAGGTCACCACTGGCGCCGACCGAGCCTTCCTCGGGTATGATGGGAATGATATCGTGTTGGATCAGGGCGAGCAGCTGTTCCAGTAATTCCATCCGAACGCCGGAGTATCCCTTTGCCAGTGTGATTGCGCGCGCGATCATCACCGCCCGGGCCGCCTGATCGTCGAGGGGTTTCCCGAGCCCACAGCCGTGAAAGCGGGTGAGATGCAGCGGCAGTTCGTGGACGAGATCGTCCGGTATCCGCACATCACAGGACTCGCCAAAACCGGTGTTCACCCCGTAGACAATGTCGCCCGAGGCCAGTCGTTTCGCGAGGTGCGTCGCGCTCGACTCAATTCGGGCGCGCCAGGTGGGATCAGCGGAAAGGGTCAGACCGACGTCGCTATCGGCGACGGCCAGCAGATCCTCAATCGACCAGGCCCGGTCATCGAGTTCGATCGTCTTGTTTCCCATCTACGTGCCGATCAGCCCAGAAGTCATAAAAATTGAACCATTGATACGGAGCCAAGCCACAATACCTCTCCACGACTCGTGCGTGTCGATCAATCGCCCCTTGCAGGGCCGCCCGTCTGGACTTGCGGGGAAGGGCCAGGTTCTCGTTTTCGAAGTGCTCAAGGTACACTTCGTACTGTCGCCCCGTCTTACGCAAGCAGAAAATAAGAAAAACCGGACAATTCATGAGGCTGGCGAGAAGCATGGGGCCGGTGGGCCACGGTGCATCGTGGCCCAAAAACGGGATCCATTCGACGCGATCGCGCGCACCCGCGGGGATGCGATCGGCCAGCACGACGACAAATTCTCCCTTCTCCACCTTGTCGGCGAGCATCAGCGCCACATCAGGCGTGAATGATTTCACCGAGATGAGTTGCATCGTAATGCCGGGATTCGCAATTCGAAACATGCGGTTGAAGTGTTGGGCGTGGTCGATGAATACCAGCGCGTTGATCTTCAGATCCGGCAGCTGTGAAGCGACACCGCGCAGGAGATCCATGCATCCGAGATGGGTGCCGATCAATACTCCGCCCTGCTTGGCTCGCGCTTGATCGATCAGGACCTGTCGATTGGGCCAGATCACATCGGTTCGCTTGATGCAGCCGGTCCATGCATCCAGGCGGTCGATGCAGGTGGTGCCGAATTCGATGAAATGCCGCAAGACGTCGCGTGTGCCCGGGGGGCGGGCGAGCCCGGCGTGATCCGGCGCGGCATGATAGAGACGCGTGAGGTATTTCCGCGAGGCTCGCCGGGCACGTGTTCCGGTCAGGAAAAAGTATAGAACGATGGGATAGACCAGTAGCCGGCAAATCCACTTGCCGCCGCAGCGATAGAGAAACAGCATGAAACGAAGCGCGAAGAATGAGCCCCGCTCCTTCTGTTCGGACCAGTGGGGTTGCTGTTCAGCGGCATTCATCGGCGTTTCAGCAGGCGCGGAATGCGCGGGACCATGCCCAGCAACAACCGGGTATGCATCCAACTGATCAATACGTTGTCGCGAAACATTCTAAAATGCGAAACGGCGTCAGGGTGATAAACGACCTTCGTTGGGATCGACATGGGTTGTACGCCTTCCCAGTAAAGGCGTACCGCGATCTCGGGATCAAAATCCATTCGTTGACCGACCCGGTGACGATCGAGAATTTTCGCCACGGACTCAAGCGGATACACCCGGTAGCCACACATGGTGTCCTTCAGAGCCGTCGATAAGCATTCAATCCATACCAAAACATGCGTCAGGTAGCGACCGTAGTAGCGGTGTTTCGGAATACTCGCGTCAAAGACCGGTTCGCCCATGATAAAACGGGTTGGATGTTCCCGGGCCGCATCCACGAACGCGGGCAGATCCGCCAGGTCGTGCTGACCATCCGCATCGACCTGTACCACGTGTGTATACCCGCGCGACCGGGCATGTCGAAGACCGGTGATGCAAGCCGCTCCCTTGCCGCGGTTCCGGTCGTGGTGAAGGACCTCGATCAGGGCATTCGATTGACCGATACGTTGCAGTTCGTCCGTTGTTTCCGCGTTGCTGCCGTCGTTCACCAGGATGCAGGGCAAGGCGGTTGCGCGCAGTTGGTCCGCCATCATGACAAGGTGCGGACCATGATTGTAGACCGGGGCAAGAAGACAGGGATGAAAATTCATGGCGCGAGCACGACGCGCCCGGACGAGTAGGCCTTTTCATCAAGCGCCAGGCGGAAGGTTACCCGGTTGGCCTCTCGATCGTGGCTGAGGTCCATTACGAATTCGTCATTCGGAAACATCACGTTGTGAAACTTGATCGCCTGCATTGCTGCTGCGTCCGTGACGACACCGAAGTGCTGCGCGGCGTAATGCATGGCCCAGTTCATCTGCACGACCCCGGGCACAATCGGTTGTCCGTCGAAATGTCCGTCAAAATAACAGAGCTGCTCCGGCACGCGGCACCGTAGCGAAATCTGATCGCCTTCAACATGTTCTCCGAGCACGTCGGGTAACCGCACGTCTTGCGGAGTCGCTTTGTCCGCAAACAGTTCGAGTAGATCGGCCGTGGTGCACTTGCCCTGCGCGTTGGTCGGCAGGGCCTGGACCACGACCCAGCGCCGCGGCAGGGTCACGGCTTCGAAATGTACCAGCAGGTGTTCTTTCAATTGCCGGGTGAGTGCCAATTTCGTGGTCGAGGCCTGGAACCGTGTCCCTTTATCGCTGAGCACCAGGACGGCGCCGAGAAAGGTGCGGACATAGTCGCCCTGGTCGGGAAGGACCAGGACGGCGCATGTGCTGACGGACGGATGGTCGCATAGCCGCTGTTCGATTGCGTTCAGCGAGATCCGTTTCTGCTCGATCTTTGCGATGCGATCGGTCCGGCCCAAAAGGTCGAAGGTGCCGTCCGGGTGGATGGCGACGTTATCGCCCATGGCGAACCATCCGTCCGCGTCCGCACCGTCGATCGAGACGAACGGCGATCGTACCGACAATTGCTCTCCCGGTTCTTCTTGGCGAAGTTCAACAGTGGCGAGCGGTGTCCATGGCGTGTCCGGTTGGCCGATCCACTGCTGCCGATGGGCGACGCCCCCGGTTTCGGTCGAGCCGAAGACTTCGATGGGCGGTTCCTTCCACCGTTCCTGGATGCGATGCGCGTGCTCGGTGTGCAGCAGGCCACCAGACGAGAAGATCAGTCGGCAGTGTTGCCGAAGTACGGCGAGGTCGAAGAGGTCCGGCATTCGCTGTAGATGCGCGGGACAGGAAACGACGACGGCCTGCGCGTTCTTCGCCATATGTGTCTGTAGCGCGTCAGGGAAGAGCAGGTTTTCCGTCCAGAAAGACCTTCCGGAAAAGAGCGGCCAGAGGAACCGAAACAGGAACCCATAAATATGCTGGTGCGATACGGTCGAGAAAACAACACCATCGCCGGCCCGTGTGCCCCAGAGCTGGTCGAGAAGGCTGACCTCGCGGGTCAATTGATCGAAGGTCTTTGCGACTTGCTTGCCCTGCCCGGTGGAGCCGGAGGTATAGAAGGTGAAGGGTGTCTCGATTTGCGTCGGCCACGCGTGTTTGGATGGATCCGCGCTCGCGGGTAGCCCGGCCGTCGTCATGACATGCGGTACGCCTTCGCGTGGTTCGGTCAGCATCCACCGATCGACCGTATGTCGTAATTCGACCAGCAGTCCCGGCTGCGCATGGGGCAGCAGCACGACCTCGCGTTGCTCCAGCAGGAGGGCGAAAAATGCACTGCCGAATTCGAGTACGTCTTCCACGTAAAGACCCCATCGGCTCCCGTCAGTTTCGGAGATCCGGGTTCGATAGGCGGCGATGCGCGATCTGAAATCGGATGCCGTGCAGACGCCGTGCGGTCCAAGGGCGATCGGCGAATCGCCCGGGAGCGAAGGATCCAAGACGTCGCGGATCGTTTTCATCCCTGCTCCGCGGCGCGCATGTCCTCGAGCGCCCTGTCGAATGCCGGTATCTGCGTTCGCCGGACCAGGTATTCCACTCCGAATACGACACCGTGATAGGCGTAGATGCCGACACTGCTCCATACCAACCAGGCGGACCGGCTCCCAAATTGCGCGAGATAGAAGCAGGTGCAGGTGCAAAGCAGCAGCGACGCCGACCAGACGAGCGTGACGCGGGAGCAATAACGGACGGCGTTTGCGGGCATGACGGGATAGTCCATGCGGGCGAAGTTCTCGATGACAGTGGGTGGGTAAAGGTAGCTCTTGAGGAAGACAATAAAGAGGCCGAGATTTACGAAGGTCGGAATATGGAGCAGAACCAGCGCGTTATCCGTGAAGAAAACGATGACGGCGCTGCCGAGACCCACCAGCACAAAAGGCATGAATGCCCTCAGGTTCAGCGATTTTCGTTTGCGCACAACGTACAGCCGTAGGCCCGCCACCAGGACCACGAGGATCGCCAGGTGTTGTGGCGCAACGTAGTCGACCCCCATGTGTATGAGCAGAGGGTAGAGAACAGCGAAGGCTGCCGACAGCAGAACGATGAGAATCTTCACCCTATTCCGACAGCAACTTTTCCACCGCGTTTACCATGTCATCCACGGTCTCGATCGTCTTAAACTGCTCGGGGCGCAGTTTCTTGCCCGTGGCTTGCTGTAACTTTACTGCGAGGTCGATGGCGTCGATGCTGTCCAGGCCCAGGTCGTTGACCAGGTGGGCGGATGGGACCAGCGTCTCCGGATCGGCGTTGAACAGATCCTGCAGCGCCTCCTGGACCTGCTTCACGATCTCATCGCGGGGGGTCACGCTTCGCTCCGATTGGCGGAGATAAAAGAGGCCAGGTTCTTGACGGTCGCAAAATGCTCTCGCGTCTCCGCGGATTGGGCAGCGATGGTTACCTTGTACTTCTTCTGCAGGCCGACGCCCAACTCGAGTGCGTCCACGGAATCGAGACCGAGCCCTTCCCCGAAAAGGGTCAGATCAGTAGCAATGTCATCGACACCGACATCTTCGAGGGACAGCGTGTCGATAATGAACTGCTTCAGTTCTAGTTCCAATGCTTCCATGTCAGCACTCGGCATAGTAGCCCTTCAGCTCCTCCTGATAAAGACATTCCAGATGCTGGGTCAACTCCCGCGCGGCCAGGCTCGCGTTTCGATTTCTGCTCGCGAACGGGCTTATATCAATCGGATCCCGCACGTACAATATCAGATCGCAGCATCGGCTTGCCATCTGGTACCAGGCGCGCCCCTTGGAGAGGGTGGGAGGTGTACAGGTGATGACAAGGGGCAAGACGGGGGCTCCCGACCGAATGGCGATCGTGGCGAAGCCGCGTTGAAAGGCACGCAGTTTGTCCGGATGCGAGCGGGTGCCTTCAGGGAAGAGGAGGATCGACTGCCCGGCCATGAGACGCGAGACGCAGTCCTCGATCAACTGCTCGGTATCCCGGTTGGGAACGAATCCCGCGGTTCGGACCGGGACGCGCATGCATGGATTGTTCCATACGCCGAGATTCACGATACAGATACAGTCCGGGAGGCGCGAAAGCAGGTAGACCACGTCGATAAGTGTTGGATGATTGGCGATAACCACCGAGCCAATGCCTGCCTGGAAGTCGGGAATGCTTGCCAGTTGCGGTCGTATCAGGCGCAGGGCCGCGAGCAGGCGGGTGAAAAGCCAGAAGCTTTTCGCGATCAGCGCGCGCGCCAATCGCGCGCGCCGGATCCTCCATCACCTCTTCGGCAATGGTCGCCACCTCGCCGAGTCGATCGATAC
>CAJWTS010000061.1 GCA_913047795.1 uncultured Verrucomicrobiota bacterium
CCATACCTGAAAGAGGTAAAATATTGGTTATTGGTACTCATAATTGTGTTTCTTTTGATAAATTGTGCATGCATTTTGGCTATGAAAGATGTATTGGTTTTGATTTATTTAATCCCCAAAACCATACTTCAGTAGTTATTAAAGATTGTGATTTTTTAAATAATGATGACAATCAGAGCAAAAAACTCAGCGAATTCACTGTGCTAAGGAAGCGCCATCCTACGGACCTGCGCCAGTAACCCATGAATGCCGCGTTCCACTTTGTCCGGATCGGGAACGTCTAATCCCTCCTGGAATGCGTCCATGTAGTCCCGCATGCCGCGATCGACACGTGTCAGCGAAAGTTTCGCCGTGCGCGTCTTGATCGCACCGAACGCGCCGGCGATGGATGGACATTTCTGCGTGTGCCGCACAATCGACTTCGCGATCGTTTCGCGGGCCCTTTCGATCTGCCGCACAAGACGAGTGATCTCACGACGTATTCTGTCCGTGCCCAACAGTTGCTTTTGCACGATCATATGCTGCTCGCGCATCTCCTCGATCAGTTTTCGAGTGGCGGCGCCCCAGGCATCGGAATGAACAAGCTTCACGACATCCTGAATTTCAGCGTCAACCGCGGCCAGGGACGTGGAAGCCTGCACAGCTCTGTCCCGGTCGCGCTCCAGGCTCGTCAAGGCCTGGCGCCAATGATCGAGCCGGGTACGATCGCCGCTCACGGCGGCGGCGTGTACCTGGAGCGCCAACGCCTTGTGCTCGTCAAGGCCGACCTCGTAGGCTGCGAGTTGCTGCTGCGCCGGCCGGCATTCTTCGATCCGGCGAATCAGGGCCGCAAGCACTTCGCTCCGCGAATCGCTGCGTGCCACGAGGCGGCGTAGCCCGCGGAGTGTCTGAAGCGTCGCGCCCGTGTGATCTTTTCCGGCGAAAAGGAGTTCGCGAATTCGGTCAAGGGACTGGTCCAGCGCATCGGCATCGGCATCGAGCCGCGTCAAGGCGATCATGCATGTCTGTTTGATCCCCGTCGGCCCATCCGGATTCTTTTCCGGAGCGTTGCTGCCGGGCTTTGGAGCGGCAGCCCCCGGCGACGGCGTGCCGGCACTGTCGATATCCCTGAATTCCTGATCGATGTCGCCCACGTCCGCGAGCGCGACCCCGGCGGCGAAACCTATCAATAAAAAGATTCGATGATGCGTCATCATGTTGCCCCTAGCCCGACTTTCGCTATTCAAGAGGCCGCGGTCGAGAAACATTAAGAAACGCGGCACGGACGGTCATGGGGCTTCACCACAAGCCCTTTTGATCAACCCAACCGCTAATCCTTGCGCAATCGTGCCGCGTCACGACGAAAAAAAAGAAATCCCCCTCGAATGGCGAAAGGCGGACTAGTGCCATTCCAAGCTAACCCCTATCTTCAGTATCCGCCGAATCTAGCATCGGAAAAGATGCTGTTCAATCCGCAAGATACCCCCCCGCGGTTAATGGCGACGGCCGTCGTACCACGCCGGGTGCCCGACCGGATTGGGATACCGATTGTAGTCTTTGACTCGTGCCCGAATCGCTGAATCGCCCAGGTCGTGCAGCCGCCGCCCCAACCGGTAACGCGCGGCGTCCCAGGCCGCCGGGTCGGGCTCGTAGCGCAGGGCGTCGGTGCGCTTGCGGCCCACCAGGCGCTCCGCCTCGGCGAGCGCGGCATCGCGTTGCCCCATTTTCTCCAGGAGGTAGAGATATTCGAAATCCTGCGTTCCGCGCCGCAGGTTCTTGAGGCGAAAACAAGCCAGGGGCCCGTCGACGCCGGCATCCCGACCCGGATAAAACAGCAGCCCGTCCCCGTTCAGGCGCAAGGACCACCGGGCCGGATACAACTTGCCGTCCTTCCATGGTCGCGTCGACTCGTCGAACGTCAGGGGGTTTGTCCACAGGTCCGTCAGCGCCCGTGCCGGATCGCGGTACAACTCCGCGCTGCGACCCCGCCAGCGATTGAATTTGTCGACGACGTAGGTGCCGTTCCAGAAATACCACGCGCGCGTGCCGGTAACAAACCCGGCCCAGGCGTGGGCCCGCATCGCCGGCCCCGGCGCGTCGCTATACGGCGATCCGCCGTTGCCGCCGTTGTACGTCCAGGCCACGTTGCCGGCGGCCTCGATCGCGCGCACGTCTGCACGGGAGGCGCCCACCGCGCAAAAGATATCGACCGCCGGATCGAGTGACGGCCAGTTGGTGCGGCTGGGGCGAAACTGCTCGGTCACCATTCGACGCAGGTTTCCCTGGCCGGCGGCGGCGACATCGCGGCCGCGCCGCAAGACCGTCTGATAATCCTCGATGCTGTTCGGTTCATCGTCCAGGTAGACGAAGGCGCGATTGAACCAGCCGTATTTTTCAACCAGCGGCAGGCAGGCCGGCTCGACGGGTAAGAGCTCGTAGCCGAAGCCCGCCGCGAAAGGTCCGCGGAAAGCGGTGCCGCTGTAGTGCTCCACGTAGCGCCGGTCGGCGGCTTGCGCGGCCGCAACGTCGTAGACAAGACCTTCCGCCAGGCAGACGCGATGATTGTGCGCCATCTCGAAATAGGCGTTGAAGGTCGGCATCATCGTGCCAATCGCGGTGTGTTTCTTCCCGAACGCCCAGGCGATGAATTCCGGCCCGGTATAGACCCAGTTCGGAAAGTGGCTGACGGACGGAAGCGTGAAGTTCCAGACCGTCAGCTTGACCTGGAGGCGCGCGGGTCCGAGACGGAGCGTACCGCGGTAGATGCCGGGCGGGGCCGACGGCGGGACGAAGATATCGACCCAGACCACTTCATTTTGTCCCTCCGCCACGTCGAATGGCGCCGCATGCCGTCGCGCGTCCAGTGGAACAAGTTGAACCGGAAAATCACGCGGTGCGTCATGCGCGCGGCGATGACGGTCGAACCAGAGGCAGTCGCGCACCGGGTCGTCGCCGCCGCCCTGCGAAAGAACGGGATGCGACACATAGTGTTCCCGAAAGAGGTCGACGTGGCGCAGGGTGGTGCCGTCGGGGCCGCTGAGCGTAACCGGCTTCGCATTGACCGCGCGCAGGGGGCCGGGAAGAACCACCTGGAACGCAACGAACTCGTTGCGCGCCGCGTAAAGAACCACCTCGGACGTCACGGTCGAGTAGAGGCCGCTGGCCGACGGCGCGCGTTCGGTACGGAGAACCTTATGTGATGGCCCCGCGACCCAGACGCCGGCTTGGCACGATGCGCCCAGCGCCAGCATGATACACACGCAGCAGGTGTGCACGGCCCGTGTCCCTTTCCCCTGACGCCCCGGCGGGGCTACGGTCAATGTTCGTCGCCTCCGGCGTCGAGGAACTCTTCGTATGCCGCCGCGCCCATCAGGCTGTCCTGCTCGGCAGGGTTCGAGTACTTGATCTTCATCAGCCATCCGTCGCCGTAGGGATCCTGGTTCACGACCTCCGCATGATCTTCGAGTTCTCCGTTCACTTCCACGACCTTGCCCGACAGCGGCGCGTAGATGTCGGTCGCGGCCTTGGTCGATTCGACCACGGCCGCGTCATTGAATTGCTCGATCTCATGCCCGATCTCGGGCAGATCAACGTAAGTAATATCGCCCAGTTGATCCTGCGCATATTCGGTTATTCCGACCGTCGCCGTATCGCCATCAATCGAGACCCACTCGTGGTCGCGGCTATACAGAAGATCCTCGGGCAGGTCGCTCATGTCATGAATCTCGCGTTACGCAAATTGGCTTTCGACAAGAAAATTATCGCTCCGATCCTGCAGCGGCGCACGTCAATGCTGCCCGGATACAAACTATTCTGTCGCCCCTATAGTATGCCGCCGACTCGCCGTCAAGCGTGGTCGACGCATTACGCATAACTTTCTAACAGCTCCGCCGCGCCTTGCCCCTACAAAAATTTTTATGCTATCTTCTTCAGCGGATGAGCGAATGGAAAAGCGACACGAAACACTGCGAACGCAGGTCCTGCACCACGACTACCCCTTGACGGTGGTCACCGAGCAGATTCGAACCGGCGATGGCGCGACGTCAACGCGCACCATGGTCAAGCACCCTGGAGCGGTCGTCATGATTCCGCAATGTGACGATACCTCGCTCCTGTTGATCCATCAGTATCGCCACGCGATTGGACAGACCTTGCTCGAATTTCCGGCCGGAACGCTGGAGCCGGGTGAAGCACCCCTGGCGGCAGCAAAACGGGAATTGGCCGAGGAGGTGGGCCAGGGGGCCGCGCAATGGGTCGAACTGGGGAGCCTCTATCCCGCGCCGGGGTTCTGCAACGAGATCCAGCACCTCTTCCTCGCGCGCGGCCTCGTGCCTCGCGCGGCACGACCGGACCCCGACGAAATCATCGAGGTCAGCCGCATGCGCAGTTCCGAAGTTGAGGCCGCGATCGCCGAAGGTCGCATGTTGGACGCCAAATCGATCGCCATATACATGCGTGCGAAGCTGCACGGCTACCTGTAGGATACGATGTTGATGAACGTACCGGCGACAGCCCCCCGTATACGAGCCGCAGGCGCCACACCGTGGCCACGGGTGTGCTACGCCATGCTCCTGCTGATCGCCGCACTGGCCATCTCCGGCTGTCGTTCCGCGCGGGAGATCGAGCTCAGTGCGTCCGGCACGAACGTGGTCATCACAAAAAACAATCGACTCTATATCGACGATTTCCGTACGACCCACAAGCGCCTGATCTACGACCTGCGCGCGCGCGGCCTGGATGACACAACCTACATCGTGATTCATTTTCACGCCGAGGCATCCGTGCAGCTCTTCGACTATATTGTGCAGACGATGAAGGCCGAAGGGTACGAGAGCGTAACGTACAAATATTACGGGGACTGACGCGGACGTGCTGAGGCCGGGCGGGCGGCCAAAAACGCGGTCAGTAGATCTCGGTGAAACTCTTGCCGTCGTTCCGGTAGTGGACCATTTCGCGCGAACCGCCCCTGTCCGGATTCTCGTAGAGAATCAATAGATCGACGTGGGCGCCACTCTTCTTGGTCCCCAGCCCCACGACCGGACCGGTGATTACGCGCCGAATCGTGCCGGCTTCGTAGTATTCCTTGATCCGCTCCGTTGCCAGGCCGGCTTTCTCGCCCTTGCGCTGGATGTAGATCACAATGCGCTTCTCGCGCACCTTCGAGTTCTCGACGACTGCCATGTCTTCGATTCCGTCGCGATTGAAATCGGCCTTTACGACCTCGACCTCGGGACGCGCAATGAACTCTTCGGCTCGGACAACGATGTTGGTCGCGGTGAAGGAGAATGCCGTCGGCAATTGCACGGCTGGCTCTTTCCTGCCGCAACCGCTGAGCAGCGCAAGGGCTATCGCAGCGCAGAAGAAACTCCGATAAATACGTGGCATGCGGTGATAATACGCCCTGCAGGCCGGGCGACAAGTGCGAACTGGGGCGCTGAAAACAACACCGCGGGGCAGAATCGTGGTTCACAGACGATCCTCGTGCCTATACAATCCGACCGATTAACCCATGAGTACCGCCCGATACAAAGCCTCTGATTTTTCATCGGAAGCGCAACGCTTCCTCTTCGCCTGCGTCTACTGGCTCACCGCGGCGGACGAGACTATTACCGGCGAGGAGCAAAACTGGCTGATCACCCAGTTCGGGCAGGAAAACGTGGATCGCCTTCTGAAGGAATTTATTGAGTTGGATAGCGCTGGATTCTATGTCGCGCTCGACGGCGGTGCCGCGGCCCTCGCGGATGATGAGAAACTGCGCATCTATACCGGGCTGGAGGAATGGCTGACGGACTGCGCGATCAGCGATGGCAACGCCGCGAAGGGCAAAGAAGAAGTTTGGGAGGCGCTCAGGGCGCGCGTCAGGCTCGACGCTGAGGTCGCGCGACTCCGGACGGCGCCGGACGCGGGCGACCCCCCGCCGCTGCCCTTATCGAACGACAGCGCCGATGACGCGGCCGACATCGCGCCGGCCGAACCGTTCGATTATGAAGTCCCGGAGTCCTACGCGACAGCAGACGAGACGCCGCCATCCGATAACTTCGTTGTGCTGGAGGGACATACGGATGAACTCACCGGCGTCGCGTTTAGTCCCGATGGCACGCAGCTCGCCTCCGTCTCCCAGGATATGACGCTCCGCATTTGGCACGCCGCGACCGGCGCGGAGGTCCGCAGCCTGAACCCCACAGACGCGCCCCTGACCGCTGTCGCCTTCGGGGCGCAGCGCCTCTTCTGTGCGGACCGCATGGGTCGCGTCCTTGCGATGGACCTCGGCGGTGAGTCCGCGTGGAACATCAAATTGGGTCGTTGTGGCGGGATCACGTCTCTCGCGCTCAGCCCGGACGAGCAGACGCTGGCAACCACGACCGAAACGGGGCGCGTCATCCTGCTCAGCACCGGCGACGGTAGCGTACAGCGCGAATTCGGAAAACGCTTCTCCGGCATCGCACACGCCGTGGCCTGGCATCCGGAGGGCGGACAGGTCCTGGTCGGCGGCGACGATCGCACCGCGCGGATATGGGACACGCAAACCGGGGAATGCCGGCGTGAACTGTCCGGCCATGGCGACGGCGTAACCGGCGTCGCCTGGCACCCATCCGGCAAACAGATCGCGACCTCCGCGCGCAACAACGTGGTGCACCTCTGGCACGCGACGACCGGAGACGCGCAGCAGCAGTTGGCGGGTCACGATTTCATCGCCAGCGGGGTTTGCTTCGGTCCCGACGGATTCGTGGTCTCTATTTCGTGGGACCATACGCTCAAGATTTGGGACGCGGCTACGGGCACCGTCAAAACGAATATCGAGAATATCGACGGACGCTTCAACGCCGTGGTCTACCACGCCGCGGCGGCCTGTATCGCGGCGGGCTGTTCCGATAACTCGATTTACCTGGTCCGCGACTGATGGCCGAACTGAAGAACAATTTCTCCTGGTCCTTCAGTGCCGCCGAGGACTTTGATACCTGCCGTCGGCGCCGCTACTGGAGTAAATACGGCAAGTGGGGCGGCTGGGCCCACGATGCATCGCCCGAGAAACGCAAGGCCTACCAGCTCGACAAGATGGACAACCGCTACTCCCTGCAGGGCAATGCGGTGGAAACAGCCGTGATGTGGGCGTTACGCGAAAAGCAGCAGGGCCGCGACGTGACGGCGGATCAGGCCTACGAGCAGGCCGCGCGGCCCTTTTTGAACGGCGCCTATCAGCAATCCAAGTCGGGGGCCTGGGACGAGAATCCAAAGAAAAACTGCTGCCTGCACGAACACTACTATGCCGCGTTGCACGGCAACGCGGATGATTCATGGACCGCCACGATCATGGACAATACAAAGCGCTGCATCGTCAATTTCATCGATCGCGTTCTGCCGCGGCTGGCAAACATCACGCCCGATCAGGAAGTGCGGGTTGTCCGCCCCGGCGACGGCGGAGACCCGGAACACTTTGTCTTCGAGGGCGTCAAGATCTACGCGATCCCCGACTACGTCTATCGCGAAGGCGATACCTTCCACATCATCGACTGGAAGTCGGGCAAGGCAAAGCCCGCACACCATGCGCAACTCGCGCTCTACGGCTTCTGGGCGACGGTCAAACACGCGGTTCCCGCCGAGAAGATCACCGTCTATATTGAATATCTCGCGGATGGCACGACCGCCGCGGAAACGCTTACCGAAGATCGGCTGGTCGACGTCCGGAACACGATCGGTGAAAGCGTCGGCGACATGGCGGAGTACCTGGTCGACGCGGACGGCGCGCGCAACGAGGCGCTGCCCATCGACGAGTGGGACCTGGCACCCACACGCGATCCCTGCCAGCGCTGCAACTTCTACGAGCTCTGCGCGCCGGCCTTCAATGAGTGACACCGCCCGGCGTTTCCTCGTTTTCAGGCGCGGTGGACTCGGTGATTTTCTGCTGACGCTACCCGTCTTCGATGCCTTGCGCCGGGTGGGCGCGGGCACAACAATCAGCCTCGCCGGTCGACCCGCACCGGCCGAACTTGCGCAACGTGCCGGACGCCTTGACCGCGTCTACGATATCGACGCCGCCATGTTCGCGCCGCTATTCGCCGATGATCCGGTTCCCGGTCCCGCGCTGCGTGCATGCCTTGCCGAACACGACATCGTCATTTCCTTCCTGCACCGCCCGCAGGACCCGGCGCTGGTGCTCATGCGGGAGAGCGGTATCCGCACCGCACTCTGCATTGCACCGCAGCCGGTCGCAGGGCACGCCGCGGATCATTTCATCGCGCCGCTGGCCGAACTCGGTATCGCGGTGACCTGCCCGGTGCAACCGACGCTGCCCGGGCCGCCGGGCGATAAGGACAAGCGGCCGCGCGAGGGCGTGATCATCCACCCCGGCAGCGGCAGCCCGGACAAGAACTGGCCGCTGGCGCATTTCATGACGTTGGCGCGTGCCCTGGCGAACGGGGACCCGTTGACTTTTCTTATAGGAGAGGCCGAACCCGGCGTGGGCGCCCTGCTGCGGCAAGACGGCTGGAACGTCGTCGAAGACGCACCGCTGATCGACGTCGCCGATCGGCTGGCGCAGGCACGGGTCTACATCGGAAACGACTCAGGCATCACCCATCTCGCGGCGGCCCTCGGCACGCCGACCGTCGCCCTCTTCGGCCCGACCGATCCCAATGTCTGGGCGCCGCGCGGCGATCATGTGCTGGTGCTCGGGGCGAACGCGATGGATCAGATCCGCGTTCGTGATGTTCTGGAAGCGGCGCGCAGCGGCTGTAGCCGGACCCGGCCGTCGGGCCCGTAGCCCGCAGGGCGAAGAGCCGGCCAGGATTCGGGACAAGGAACGCGCATGGATATGTTCACGACGCGCCCGCGCAGCTTCACGCGCTATTCTCCCTCTAGAACGCGATCGTAGAATTCCAGGATGTCGCCGCCGCCGTTTTCCTTGAAGCGCATCGCGGCGCGTGGGTGCCGGTTCAAGAGGCCGGTCACCATGTAGGGCAGATCATAGCCCCATGCCAGTTCGTCGCGCATGGGCTCAATATGTTCATGCACACACTCGAGCACCGGCCGCAGGTGGTATTTCGGGTTGTGCAGGAATCCGATCAGCAGCTCGAGGTAGCAGTTCCCCGCGCCGCGGCCGAGGCCGGCCATGGTCGCGTCGAGCATGTTGGCGCCGTTGATGATGGCCTGGATCGTATTTGAGTACGCGAGTTGCAGGTTATTGTGCGCGTGCATGCCGATCGTAATGCCCTTCGGTTCGGCGAAACGCGTGTAGAGGTCCTGGTAGTAGCTCACCTGCTCGCTGTAGAGGTTGCCGAAGCTGTCGACGATGTAAAGCGCCTTGATCGGCGATTGCACAAGCAGGGCCAGCGCTTCCTCGAGTTCCGGCTCGGGAACGGTGGAAAGCGCCATGATGTTGCAGCCGACCTCGTACCCCTTTTCGTGCGCATCCTGGATCATCTCCAATGCGGTCGGGACCTGGTGGATGTAAGTCGCCACCCGGATCAGGTCCAGTACGCTCTGATCAGCCGGCAGAATATCCTTCTCGTAATCCGTCTTCTCTGCATCGGCCATCACCGAGAGCTTCAGGGAGGTGTCGTTGTCGCCGACAATGCGGCGAATGTCCTCTTCGTCCGAATACTTCCACGGACCGTGCTCCGCCACGGGAAAGATGTCCTTCGAGGCCTTGTAGCCGACCTCCATGTAGTCGACACCCGCGCCAACGCAGGCCGCGTACACCGCGCGCACGGTTTCGTCCGCGAACCGGTGATTGTTCATCAACCCGCCATCGCGGATCGTACAATCCAATATTTTGATCTCGGGCCGGTAAGAGACCCAGCCACCTGATTGCTTCTGGTCTTCGTCGCTTGTCATCGTTCCCCCCCCTGGTCTGCTTACGCGAAAAGGGCAGATGTTATAGAGCATTCTATCCCAGAATTCAATGTTTGCTTTTGCAGGCTGGGAAATAGCGCTTTTGCAAGGCGCCGACGGCATGAACGAATGACCTTTACCCGGGCGCGCGAACGAATATCCCTGCGCGAAAGGGTTGCCGATTCGCCGCTCGCTTGCTACAACTCTGGCGATTGCATGACAATCGGGTCGCGACGGCCGTGACTCGCGCTTAAGACGCAGGAGGTCACATCATGGCATTCAGGCTGGACAAGAGCGTGGTCCGGGGGGAGATCGACAACCGTCAGCCGGGACAGGTTTCCGGTCGAATATGGTTCTCAGGTCGCGATGAACCCATCGTCCTCAAATTGGCGGGGAACTGCCTGCGCGACATCGCCGGCTGCCGCATCGAATTCGAAAACCCGGATCCCGAGCCGGGTCAGCCGATCGAACACCTGAACGCGCAGCAGGAAGGCCTGGTGGGTGACATCACCGCCTCGCGCAAAGTCCGTGTGCTGGAAATGCCCGTCGGGGAAGCCTACGCCTTGCGCACGGCCGGCCAGGAAGTCCCCTATCACATGGGCAACTGTCTTTACGTCGAGTGGTTCAGCGAGAACAACGGTCGCGTCGTGATCGAGACCACCGGCTTCCGTCTCCGCGTCTCCGAACCCGCCTGGCGTATGTCCGGGGACGAGGAACGCTCGCAGTCCAAGGAGAATACGCAGGCGATGAAGGACTACATGGCGCACCTCAACTCACCCGACGAGATCTGGGAAGACGAGGAAGAAGACATGGCGCCCATGAACGAGTTCGAATGGGAACGCAAGCTGCGCGAGTCGGACGCCCTTGCGGACCGGTACGGCGCCGTGATGGAAAAATACCTCGACCATCCCGATCGCGACAAGTTGATCGCGCGCGAAATGGGCTGGACCTGGCTCGACGATGCACTCGATGCCGATGATCGCGGCGTCTTCGATGAAGCCCGCTGTGAGCCCGATGACCTTGAGCCACTCGAACCGAATCCGCTCACGGAAAAGATCGACTGGATTCGGACGGACGATGGCGACATCAAGCACCCGCTCTCTGAATTCGCCTTTGAGGCGGTCATGACGCTCTGGCACGAATGCCACGAGGCCGGCATGATCGAGGAAGACGGCGATACCGCATTGACCGACATGTTGATCCAGGCCCAGACCCTGTCGGCCAAGCTCGCCGGCGCGCTGGACGGATTGGCGTATGACGACGATCCCGAGGGCGGCTTCATCGTCGCCTGCCTCAAGCGCGCGCTGAAGTATTTCGAGGCCTCGTTCGATGCGTCGAACCTGGTCCGCGAGACCGGGGCACTGGACGACGCGCGCCTCCAACAGTTCCGCGCGGATCTCTTCAAAATCCGCTCTGAAGTGTTGGACCTGATGAATCGGTTCCGCTCCGCCATCTAAAAAAAGACCTGCTTTCAGGGACCTTTTCGACACCTCGCGCGTTTTTTTCATTTTTTCCCGGAAAACTCCGGTCCTGATTCCTTCCAGGGGGTATCCGGGCGGCATGGTGCTGCCCCCTAAAGAAGGAATCGGACCATGACAAAGCAACCTCGCATCATTAATTCCGACGGGCGGATTCTGCCCCGCCAGCGCTTCTACCACAGTCGCGCAGAGGTCGTCGGCCTCCTCCTGTTGCTGCTCACGATCGGACTTCTCATTTCAACCGGCCGTTGTTTCTGTGTTCTCTAGTACCCGGACGGCTATACACAGCCTGCCTTCGGCATCCCCCGGCGCGTATAGCAAGCCCGTCGAGAGAACGTTCGCCTTTCGCCTTTCGCTACTTGCCGCCATGCGGCGACGTGGCATTCTCCGGCCGCCCGCGGCCGCAACCCGGCTGAATTGAGCCAAAAACATCTGCCGGAAATGTAAAGATTTTGCAGCACGTCGAACCCTTCGCGAGTTTTCTGTTTGTCGGCGTCTGGCATGCAAAATGCTCCCTGATAAAGCGTGGGTCGCACGAGCGTAATCATTGAGATGCGACAATAAACGGTAAAACCCGGAGGGTAGAAACATGGAAGGGCACGCGTTCGATAAACTGAATGGAATGGGCGTTCTGATTGTGGATAATACGGAACGGTATCGCCGCTTATTTTCCTATGCGTTGAGCGGCGAAGGTTGCTGGGTCGAGACGGCCTGTGATCTTCGCGCGGCGGACGAGAAACTCCGCGTCAATGCGTTTGATGTGCTGGTGATCGATGTCGCCGGCGACGAAAAGACCGCCCTCGGGTTTTTGAACGGTGTTGTCGAGGCCTGCCCCTCGATGGGCATCATCGTCGTGTCCGATACGATTGGCTACGAATCGATGTCGGAGCTCTACGAGTTGGGCATCAGCTGCATTCTTCCGAAGGATGTCGGCCTGCGCACGCTCTGCCATCACGTCGTGGAAGAGGCGCGCGCCATGAAGCGCCTCGAAGAAGCCTGCATCCATCTCGTGCACGGCCCCTCGACAGCAAAAGAAGTCATCCAGACCGGATTCCTTCTCGGCACCGAGCCGTTCAAGTCGAACTGAAGCACGACCAGGCTTCGGCCAGCAGCGTCTTCATGCCCGGCACCGCCGCCGCCGCTGTCTCCGCCACGTCTGCATGCGAGAGCGGCTGATGGCCGATCCCCGCTGCCGGATTGGCAATGCAGGACAGGCCCGCCACGCGCATGCCCGCCGCATTGGCCAGCGTCGCCTCCGGCACGGTCGACATGCCCACGGCATCGGCGCCCAATCGTTCGTAGGCGCGCACCTCCGCCGGCGTTTCGTAGGCGGGTCCCGTAACCGCCATGTAGACGCCCTCCTTGAGCGCGAGGCCCGCGGTCTGTGCGGCACGGGTAAAGTGGTCCCGCAATGCCGGATCGTAGACGCTCGACTGGTCGACAAAACGCGCGCCCCAGGCCTTGTGATGGGGGCCGATGAGTGGATTCGAAGACAGCATGTTGATGTGATCGCTGATCAGCATCAGGTCGCCCGGCGCGAGGTCCGCGCGAATGCCGCCCGCCGCGTTGGTCAGTAGAACCGCCTGCGCGTCGAGCGCGCGCAGCAGGTAGATCGGGGCTGCGACCGGTGTCCAGCCTTCCCCCTCGTAGACATGGCGTCGGCCGCAAAACGCGAATGTCTCCACGCCCGCCGACTCGCACCATGCCAGTGTGCCGGCGTGCCCCGCAACGCCCGTGCGGCCCAGGGCGGGAAGCGCGTCGTAACCCATTGTTGCGCGCACATCAAACGCATCCACGACCGAACCCCATCCTGAGCCGAGGATCAACCCCGCCCGCGGCCGCGCCGCCGGCCACGCTGCGCGCACCGCCTCAACGGTCTGATCCAACAACCCGTAGTCCATGCCGGAGGATAGGTTGTTCGCCGAACGTATGAAAGGCGCATTGCCACGATGCTTGATGCGCCGCGCAGAGAGACGGTGAAGGTTCACGGTTCGCTGGTTCCTGCCGGGCAGCCGTGAACCGCTGAACGGCGAATCCTTGAAGCCGGCGCGCTAGTGGAGCACCCGCATACCCAGCCCCGCCACCCAGTAATCCCGATCACCGGAGAGTGAGCTACTCACCTGGCGGCCGAAGAGTTCCAGGTAGCCGCGGCGATCATTGATCAACCATCGCAAGCCGCCCGCGGCGTAGCCGGCGTAATACGAATCTCCCTGGTCCTGCAGCTCCAGGGTTTCGGAGGTACGGCTGCCCGAAAACGAGTGATTGTAACTTCCGCCGACACCGATGAAGGGTGCCAGTTGCCAGCGTGGCATCAGGCGGATGGTCAGGCCCATCGCGCCATAGGTCGCCTCCTCGATTCCGTTGTAGAAGAATTCGATAAAATAATTGCCGTAGATCGGCAGGTTCTTGATCCAGGTTGCATGGCCCGACCCCAGTCCATAAATCTCGTCCTCGGAATTAAACAGGATGTGACTGGTATACCCGTCCGGCTCTTCCAGGTCCTCCCTCTCATATGACAACCCCTGCGATGCCAATAGCACCGCGAGTCCCCCAGCAACGACTGCCATATTCTTCATGTACGTAGGTTTAACACTGATGGCAGGAACGATGAAAGCCGTACGTTCTCCTTTCCGCACGTAGCCTGCCGGACTCTCCGCGGAGCCCCTCCGCCTCCGTGGTGAATCCGCGCCTGTTCAGGCGTTCGATCCTGTACTACGATACCCGCCCTCAAATCACGGTATCGTCCCATGAAGAAACAATCGCCATTCGTCGTACTGCCTGCGCCCGTTCCCAACGAGCCCGAGCCGTTCAGCCTCTTCCGGCGCTGGTACCTCAAGGCCGAGCGTTCCAAGATAAAGCTCCCGCACGCGATGACGCTGGCCACGGTCAAGCCCGACGGCGCGCCTGCGGCGCGCATTGTTCTGTTGAAACAGTTTGATGCCGACGGCCTGGTCTTCTACACCAACTACGACAGCGACAAGGGCCGCGAGCTGGAGGGCAACAGCCATGCCGCCGTCGTCTTCTACTGGCCGCTGCTCGATCGTCAGGTCCGGGTCGAGGGCCGCGTGGAGCGCGTCGCGCCCGAGCTGTCGGATGCATACTTCGATTCACGGCCGCGCGGCTACCAGCTCGGTGCCTGGGCCTCGGACCAGAGTCGTGCCTATCGCGACAAAGAAGGGCTGGTGCGCCGCTTCCTGCGCACGACGGCCAAATACCGTCGCAAGCCCGTGCCGCGGCCGGAGCATTGGGGCGGCTATCGCCTTGTTCCCGGCCGCTTCGAGTTCTGGGAGTCGCGCGCCAACCGCCTGCACCTGCGCCGCGTTTTCACCTGCACGGCATCTGGCCGCTGGAAAATGCAACGGCTGTATCCGTAAAAAAAACTTATTGCTCCCGCACGAGAAGGGAGTATTCTACCAACCGCTTTTGGATCGGCGGCAACGGATAACGGTCTGCCGATCACGGATAACTTTATTGCGGGGTGGAGCAGTCTGGTAGCTCGTCAGGCTCATAACCTGAAGGTCCTTGGTTCAAATCCAAGCCCCGCTACCAATTGAGGGGGCACTTACGGCAACGTGAGTGCCCTTTTTTGTTGGCCTGAATGGGATGTCGGGTCGCAGATGCCGTTTCTGTGATCGCGTGCAATTCGGTGAGATTCCATGCGTCATGTGCACGGTTTTCGGGGTTCTGCTCGCTCAGAAGGGTCGCGCCGCCGAGAGTGAATGTCCGTGACGCGATCACGCGCCTCGCTATACTGCCTCCCTTGCGCGAGGAGCACGGTCTGCCAACGACTGAGAAGGGCGCTGACTGGCCCCGTGGCGTGATCGAGTGAGCTAAGATGGATGAGTTTGAGGAAGTAGGCGGCGAGCGGAGAGCTTGGATAGATCCGCAGGTGATTCATGGTGGAAATGATGCGATATATAATGGGGACAATAGCCCTGCTGGGATGCGCCTTGTCCGTCAGTGCGGGTTTGTTGGACGAGATCCCGCCGGGGGACGAGGGGGGGGAGGCCCCGGGTGCTGGTGAGGAGTCAGGTGCCGGTGAGGGGCCGGGGCCCGGGACCACGGTAGAGGTGTCCGCGAGCGCTGGAAAGCCTGCGACGAGTGGGGAAACTCCGGCCACCGGCGCGCCGGCGACCACGCCGAAAACCGCGACCGCGATCCCGGGGGCCGGCTTCTATGTCCCGCCGCCAACCTTGTTCTCCCCACATGCCCCGGCCCTCGTGGTGATGGCACGTAAAGGGACTGGAGATCCCATCAACCTGGGGAACAGCGGCTTTGTCCCGATCGGCGGGGGTGCCTTACTCGGGGTGGGCTACGACCGGGCGGATAATTCCGCCAGCGGCCCGGCGGCCACCGACTACGACGGAAATGAGTACCGCATACACCTGGACCTTCTCAAGGGACATGGCGACAATTTTTACGGCCTCGCGGGAGAATACCGAAAGGCCAAATACGCCCTGGGGGCAAAGGATGAGGCCTATGAAACGGATTTTTACGGGCCACGGGTTGATTTAGGGCGTAAATTTAGAAACGGTTGGGTTCAACTCTCTGGTGCGTATTTGTTTGGTAAAGCTGAGATAGATGGCGTGAAAGGAGATAGCGGCCATTTAATTCAGGCAGGCTTGTTAGCGCAAATGGATAAAAGATTACGCCCTCGCTTAACCTTACAACCAGAAGTGGATGTCCAGTACATCTGGCAGAAGTTGGGGACGATAGCCGGCACAGTTTACGGGGATCGGGATTACGGACGTGCTGATTTTAATCTCGGCTTGGATGTAGACCTGCGGCGTGGCTGGTCGGTCACGCCGCAGGTGGGTTACCGGTGGGACATCAAGTCGGCGTGCACCCACGTAGACGAGGGCGCGCCTGGCGCGACGGCAGTATGTTCACCCAAGGCCGAAGGCGTGCGTTACGGGGTTCAACTCGGCAAGGCGATCATGGCGACGGGCTCGCGGTGGGACCAGCTGGCTGTCAGTGGCTACTACGACTACTTCAAAAAATCGGGCATCAAGCAACAAGTGTGGGGCGTGATGGCGCAGTACCCCTTTTGAGGTGACGTGGCCACGCTTTCAGGGGGATCGGTCTAGAAACTGAAGTTCGCCCACGGATCGGTTCCCGCGAGCGGGCCGACGGTGGCCACAAACGGGCGGCCCCAATCCCCGCGTCTGACCATGAACCAGGCCCCAGGGGTCACGGCCGATAGACCTTCCCTGTCTTCCGCGCGATACACGAGAAATCGGTGAGGTAGAACGCGCCGAGCGTGTCAGCGTGTTTCCCATCCGTGATCCGGATATCCAGGACCTTTGTGTTCGGCCGCGGCAGCTTGTGGTAGGGCATCTCGGGTGCAGTATGGCGCGCCGTGCCGCGGAGGATGATCACATTGCCGGGTCCAATTGTCGCAGCGGCGGCGGCTGTCATGTTCAGGTCGAGAAAGGGTCGAGCGAACGCGTTGATCATTCGGCGCGGCGGCGGCGTCTTGAGAAACGGTATCGCATCGGGCCAGTCCACGTAGATCCAAGCGCGACCAACGTGCGGAACCCGCACGTTGGTCACCTTGAGCGGCATGTCGACGGCTGCGCCGTCGTAACTCCCGCGAATCTTGGCCCGCAGATCCCTGGCGAACTTCTGCTTCTGCGCCGTCGTTCCCAGTTCGCCGTATCCCCTCACGCCCTTTTCCAGGCTCTTTAGCAGCGAATTCAGATCAAGCCGCTTCTGATTCCCGGGCCGCTTCTCATCTTCCCGATCCGCAATCTCTTGCCGCACCTGCCGCAGCTCGCTCTCCAGCGCCTTCTCCCGCTGCTTCAGCTCCTCCACCGATGCCCCGAGCACAATCGTGCCATGGAGCATCAACGCAACGACGATCAAAGATGTTCTACCCTTATTCATTCCCGCTTGAATCTCGTGAGTCTATACCATCCGACAAACACCGGCCAAAAAAGATATGGCAGGCCCTGCCGGACGCATCAAAGAAAAAGCGCCCGGCACGAGGCCGGGCGCTTTTTTTCGCTCAAAAACAGGACCACTAGCATATATTTTCTGTCTCGTAGCCCATGTCCTCCGCGTTGCCAACAGCACATCCAGGAGTGCTGTCCACGTATTTCCAGGTGGGTCTGTTCCATTCGTGTACCACGAGCGGAAACGGAGGGGTTTTGCGGCGGCCCATGCGGCTTCCGCCCCTGGTATCCTTCTGCTCTCTCGCCGACATCTCGTTCTTGTTGTTTGCCTTGTTTGTCATCTCATTTTCCTTTTGGTTACATACGTTGGTTTGTCTTCCTACTGCCGGGGATTATACCCGAAGAAGACGGCCTGCTTACAACGTGAGGTTTTTCACATCGGAAACGCGAGTGGGCGGGGCGGGTGCTCTGCAGGGTGGGCCTGTCTCTTTCCGAATTCTCGGGACAGAGCGACCGGACGTCGCGCTGTCTTTGGGACATTTGCTCCCGAAATATGGAGAAAATCGACGAAATTCGGCGCCCGAAAAAAAATGAGAAAAATGCTCCCAAGCCCTTGACGCGGGAATAATTCCCGCGTATGCTATTGTTGTTTTGCGGGGCTTTTTCCCGCATGTCGGACAACCAAGAAAGGAACATACCATGAGGACTGAATGCAAAGTCTCAACCGCAATACTGCTCGCCGGGCTGGCGGGCGCGGCGATAGGGCAGGTCAGTGACGACGTCGGACCCGACGGATTGAAGCACCGGGGCGACGGGAGTGTCGATGCCGATCAACCCGGCCTGGAGCGGGTCAGCGACGATCTGACCCCGGGCGGCATAAAGCTGCGCGGGGACGGCAGCATGGACGACTCGCAACCGGGGTTGGCCGAGGTCGGAGAAGACCGCGTCGAGTTCGACGACGATGACATCACCTTGCTGAAAGAGGATGTCCGTAGTCGCGAGGCCGATGGGACCCGGACACGGGATCGACACGACATCTCCGTGGACCCGCTCACCGGCGTACAGCGTGATCGCACCCGGACCCGGGTCCGGAATCCGGACGGGTCCGAGACAAGAACCGAGGTATCGACGTTCACCGACGCAGACGGTAATGTGATCGGCGAACGAGTGCGCAACCGGGAAAAGCCGGCGCGCGCCGACCGGCCCGAAAGAGCCGAGCGTGGCGACCGGGCGGACCGAACGGAGCGCGCCGATCGTCCGGAACGGGCAGAGCGCCCTGAGCGCGCCGATCGTCCGGAGCGCGCTGACCGAGCCGACCGATAGACCAGTTCGGGAGATCCGTCCGCGCGACGGATCTCCCGAGCGACCCAAAAAGGAGACTAACGAGATGAACCGAGGCAGAACGATTCTTGCCACATGGACTGCCGCGGCGATCGGCGTCGGCATTTGCATCGCCGCACACGCCGAGAGCGACTGGCGGGGCAGCACCGGCGTGGACTTCAGCTCGGGGGACTACGGCTCCGAGGTGGACACCGAGATCCTGTATGTACCCCTGAGTCTGCGCTACCGCTCCTTCCCCTGGACGGCCAAGATCACCGTGCCGTACATCCGCATCGAAGGCCCGGTCGGCGTCGTCGGCGGCGCGGGCGGCGGGGGCGGCGTCATCATCGGAGATGGAGGCGGGACCCGGACCGAGTCGGGAATCGGCGATATTTTCGGCTCGATCAAGTACAGCGTCGATCCCGTCACGGAAGGCGCGCCCTACATCGACTTGACGTCTAAGGTGAAATTCCCTGCCGCGGACGAGGATAAGGATCTGGGCACGGGCGAATTCGACTACACGGTCGAGGCCGATTTTGCCTGGAAGACGGGACGGGTCTTCCCTTTCGTCGCCGTGGGTTACCAGTTCCTCGGGGACCCGGATGGTTTTGATCTTAACGACCGCTTTAAGGTCAGCCTCGGGATCGATATGAAAGTCGTCGTCGACGTGAACCTCGGCGCGCTCTACGACTGGAAGGAAGCGTCGACCGACGAATCGGACGATCCGAACGAGGCGGTTGCTTACGTGAATTGGAAGGCGTCCGACCGAGTCTCGGTGAATGCCTACGTGTACACGGGGCTCTCCGACGGCAGCCCGGACTGGGGCGCCGGTCTGCAGATTTCCCTGCGACGCTGAGATGGCGCGTCCTTCCGGCACCACGGCAGGCCCAGCGGGGTCGTCGTCGCTTCCACTGTGGAAGCGCGCACTCTACGCGGGGGTCATGATGGTTCTCTGCCTGGCGCTGCTGGAAGCATTGCTGGCAGCGCTGGGCGTGAAGCCCGGGCTTGAATCGGAAGATCCGTTCGTGGGTTTCGAAGCCCGCGTGCCGCTTTACGTGCCCGGCGACGAAACAGGAACGCTGGTCACGGCGCCGAACAAGCTCCGATTTTTCAACGTCCAGACATTCGGTGCCGCCAAGCCCGCGGAGATGTTTCGCGTCTTCTGCCTGGGCGGATCCACGACCTACG
>CAJWTS010000062.1 GCA_913047795.1 uncultured Verrucomicrobiota bacterium
CTCCAGCGATCGACTTCCGGCAGGTGTTGCGTCGCATTCATCGTGAACCGCGTCTGCACCGCATGCTCGGGAACAGACGAGAGGAACGCGCGTTCGTAGACGGGCGGCAGGATGCGGGCCAGGACCGGCATCAGGCCGATTAGGAGAACGAAAGCAAGCAGTCGCGCGACGGTGTCGCGCTCGAAGCGCAGGGCCACGTCCCGGCCGGCAGAGAAGTGTGCGTCGAGAACGAGCGCGCCGGAGATGATCAGGAACGGCATAGAGGGATAGAAGAATCGAGCGTGGAACCCCATGATCTGAGTGGCCGTGAAAAGGTATGCGATTGTGAGTATTGCCGGAATCAGCAAAGGAACAAGGATGCGCAGATGCGCGCGGCGCGCCCACAGCAGAACGGGAAACAGGAACGGCAGCGCGGCGGTAACGAGAATGATGAGGTACGTGATTGGATTCCAGCGATTCGCGCCCGCATACCCTTCGTAGAAGCCCGCACTCTTGGCGTAGAACGGCAAGGGTAACGGGTTGCCGAAGACCAGGAATTTCACGATCGAGTCGGCAAGCAGCAGGACGACAAGCCCCGTGCCGTACATGATGATGCGGCGAAAACGGTTTTCCGACTCGGTATGCAACAGGGCCAGCAGGGTGGGGAAGAGCAGTGCGAAGACGCCGTTATCAGGCCGTGCGAGAAAGGTGAGATATCCCATCAGCAGCACGGGAACGATGGCCGCCTTGCGTACGGAGTGGATCCAATGAAAGGCGGTCAGGATCAGGAGGCTGTTACATAGGAAGGCCAGCATCGTGTCCATGCCTGTGCGTGAATGGTATAAAAAGACATCGTTGAAAAGCAGCAGCGGGCAGAGAAGGGCGCACCAGAAAAGCCAGCGGCCGTGGAGCAGTGAGGATCGGCTGTAGCGCGAGCAGATCGCGGCCAGGACGGCAATCGCCGGCAGCCCCATAACGTACGAAGCGATCTTCAGGACGGAATCGTCGCGGAATGGGAGGGTGCCGCGCAAGACCGTGACCACGAAGAAATGTAACAAGCTCGTACTGCCGTATGTTTGCACGCCGTCGGGATTCCAGGCGTGGCCGAATCCCGCCAGAAAATTCTTCGCGTAGCGAATGAACATATGCGCGTCATCGAAGTTAAAGACCGGTTGACGGTAGAATAGCAGCAGGTAGTAGCCGACGCTGATGCCGATCGAGATCACACAGCAGAGCCGTATCGTTGCCGATCGAAGCAGGTTGGAATGGTCGGTGGGTGCGGTCATCGGTATCCATCTTCGGTGGATATTTTTTGATTGGTCAGGACGATATTTCCGATCTGAATCCGCTCGCGTTTCGCCGGGCGGAGGGTCAGTTCAATACGCGTCATCGCGTCGCCGGTAAGTTTGAACGTGAGCGGTAGCATGTCGTCCGCAAGTAGGCTGTCTTCGCCGGGTCGCCGAGCGGTCGCTGCAACATCGCCGGGTGTGTCGACCCGCAGTCGCCATGTTCCAGGAGGCAGATCCAGTGCGATGCTCTTGGACTGCCTCTGGGATGTGTCCGTCACGAAGCGGTTATTCGCATCCAGGTGGGTCACGGTCGTGCCGGTGTTGGTCAGCAGGTAGGGCGGGACAATGATCTGCTCGTTCGATTCGCGAATCCCGACGCGGACACTCTGGCGCCGAACCCAGATCAGAGAACGGTGAACGTGCGGATCATCGCCTTCAAAGATAACGGCTGCGTATTGGTCGAAGAATTCAGGCATGTCTTGCATCTCGGCACCGGATTTCCATAACGCCCATGGTTGTTCGTCGGGCCGGTTGAACAAGACCAGGTCCGGCTTGCGGGCCATGACGTATGCGCCGTCGCCGAACTCGTGTCCTATGTCGCCCCAGCCAACGTTTTCATGGCGATGACGCGCGATATGATGATCGTTTAGGCCGAGCATATCAATGCAGGGCAGCCGCGACCAGAACGGGACGCAGCCCGCGGCGTCGACAGCCAGTAAGGGTTGCGTATCGCCGAATCCCCGGCGCAGTACAAGGCCGGTGACCTTGCCGTCCCATTCCCACATCTCGGAGCGGGCGTCTTGTGTGCGTGGATCGCTAAACTGTGCATATCCGTAAACGGTGATCGAGGCGATCAGCAGGAGGCAGGGCACCCATCGTCCGCGGTTGGCACGCCCCGGCTGTGCCATGTATTCGCCGACCAGTGCGAACAGATATGCCATAACAACAATGAGTGGCACGTGATGCCGCCATGCCGGGAAGATGTCGCCGCCGACGAACGCGATGTAGCCCGCCCATCCCGCGGCCATAACAAGTAGCAGCAGTGCGCGGCCACGGAACGCCCGATCACAAAGCATCAGCAGGCCCGCACCGAACGCGATCAGGGAGACCGGGCGCGCGGCCCAGAGGCCCGCCCCAATGTAGTGCAGGCCGCCGGCGATATGTTCGCGTGATGGGGTGACTTTCACGAGAGCCGTATTGGGTACCCACTCGCCGTAATAGAGCAGTCGAAACGCGAGTAGACACAGATATGCGGCGGCCGGGATGGCGGCGAGGCGAAAGGCGTCTTTCCAGGCTGCACGATCCAATCGATTGGCGAACACAATCGACGCACAGGCGAGGGCGGTAAAGAGTGCGCCGTCGGGCCGCGTCAGGGTCAGGAGCGCAAGGGGGATTCCCGCCGCCACGACGGATCGCCGAGCGTGACCGTCGGGATCGACGTAAGGTAGCAGCGCGCTTAGCGATAGAGAAAGGCAACATGCAACCAGACCCTGTTCCATGCCGCCGATGGCCCAGACTGCAATCGGCCCCGAAAGCAGAAGTGCACTCGCGCCGAACAGTAGCGGCTGTGTATTCCCCGGCGTATCGAGCGGGTAGCGGCGATAGAGTGCCGCGACGGTACCGATCATGCACACGAACGTCAGCACACGCGCACCGGTGACGAGATTGATTCCGAGAAGTCCGGGTAGCGCGGTCAGCAAGACCCACAAGAAGTTCGAATAGCCCTCAACCGCCTTGCCGTCCGTCCAGGTCAGGCCCTTGCCGTCCAGCAGTCGTTCGGTGTAGCGCAGGGATATCAACGCGTCGTCAGAAAAGAACGGCAGGTAGTATGACGCGTGCAGGCATAGAATCACGCCCGACACGGCGACGAGGCCGCTGAACAGCAACCAACGAGGATAGGTGTAGGACGAAGGCATCGAGCGAGTAGCAGATGATCTCAAGAGGCGAGTGGCACTTTAAAACGTTCGCGCCGCCCGAACAACGTCGAAACAGTCCTTGATTCTGGATACTTGTCTGACATACTCGCACTTCGCATGATAAACGTACAAGTCTGGATGGTGATATCAGGTGCGTAGGTTGAAAAGCTTCACATTATTGCTCCTCGTATCGACGATTGTCCTATCCGGAATCGTCGCGGACGGGCAGACGATTCGTTTCGCAAATCACAGGGATATCGGGCCACCCGAGTATGCGGCTTTGCGTGTGGGGCCGTTCTATTCATCGGTTACCTTCAGCCAATCGATTGGTGTCTGGTGGACCGAGGGCAGGGGAGCCGGCACCGATTTTCTGTACGGCACGCGTCGTGGCCGGGTTCGTAAGGACGGGTGGGATATTCCGCTCATAGCAGAGTTGAGTACCCGGAACTACATCATACTTGGGCGTCACACGGATTTAGACATCTCGATTTTTGCGGGCTACTACTACTATCCCTTCGGTACGCAGGAGGACGAGTTCTATCTGAACGTGGCGGAGCCGGGAGTATCGGCAGAATTTGCCTTCACTTCGGAGTTTTATCTCACGCCTAATATCCGTGGCTCGCTTTATTTCACGCCGACTATCGCGGTGGATTTCGTGGACGACCGTGGACAGATCGACGAGACGGGCGGGCGTCGGTTTTTCCACCTCGACAGCACTGCGGGCGTCTCGCTCGATTGGCTGGCCGGCAAAAATCTCAACGTTGGCGCAGATTTCCGGCGCATGGACCTGGTGTCGTTCGAAGATGAATTTGACGATCAGGAATTCACGGAATATAACGCTACGCTGTCGACCGAGCGGGGGTTCTTTGATCTCTTTCTGGTCGGGGTGCGGGGAAGCGCGCGGGACGTTGATTACGAAGATACCGGGCGCGACGACACGCGGTTCTACACCGCGGAACTCTATTATTCAGGCAATCACCGCGAGGCGCTGGGCATACCCTTGGGTGATGACGCCACGCTGGGGGCGTCGATCGGGTATTCCGTTGCCGAGCGGACGCAGCTCGCAGATAGCGGGAGTATCGATTTCGATGCCGGTACCGATCAGCGGCTGATCTGGAGCCTCACGATTGACTACGGGAAGATGGCGCGCACCGAGAATAACTTCACGCACGAGATTGGATTGAATCGATCGCACACGGGCGGCTTCAATGCGGATGTATTGGTTGAGGATACGGCGGAGTATACGCTGACGTGGTACACGGGTCCGTTGGACATAGGGTTTTCATCGCGGTTCATCAATGCGGAGCCGCAAGACGACGATGTGAACGCCTACTGGGACTGGGCCACTACACTTGGAGTGACGTATCATTTGGCGCGTTTCTGGTCGATCGATTTGAATACGACGTATTCGATTCGTGATAACGAAGCGTACCTGGGAGAGGACGAGGATGATGCGCCACCAGACCTTACGGACGATTACAAGACGTGGACCACAATCCTGCGCACGAGCTATGACTTCACCGAGCATTGGTCGTGCACGGCTTTTGCCAGTCATGTTGACCGCCGCGCCGATTCAGATGACTTTACGTACGGGCGGAGTACGGCGGGGACCACGTTAGTCTACACGCGTTCATTCTAGCCATGGGCTGTGGTCCATCGCGGCTCCTGTGCCGCTGATTGGAGATCGGATGTCAGTACTTCGTAATATTGTCTCGTTCAGCGCAATCGCGCTGTTTGGCGCCTGGATCTTCGATAATCTGGATTGGCTTCGCTCGGACGAAGATCTCGTTGCGCGATTCATACTTGGCGGCGTGCTGTTCGTCGCGATTCTGTTCCGCCCCAAGGGCGAGCAGGTATCAGCCGGCCCGGCATGGATCGTGCCGGTGACCATGGTTACCGGCACGGTGATGGCGATGGTCGGCATCATCGTGCCGATCAATCAGTTTGAGTGGGTCGGGATACTTGTACTGATCTACGCCTGCCTGCGGTGGTCGATGCGGCCGCGGTTCGCTCGGGATCTCGGTCTGGGACTCGTGTTGTTCTACTGGGTACACCCCATGCCGGGACACGCCTTTCGGATATTGCAGCTAAAGATGCAGCGCTGGTCGGTGCAGGGCGCGGAATGGTTACTGCACTGCATGAACCAGGCGGCGTGGGCGGACGGATACGTCTTGCGTACGGGAAAGAACATCTTCGAGATTCCGGCGATTTGCAGCGGGATGACGACCGCGGTGACCGTTCTCTTGTTCAGCCTTGGGGTGGGGCTTCTGCTGCGCTTTCGTTGGTGGGAGAACGTAATTTTCGTTCTGCTCAGCCTGGTGCAGGTGCTGGCCTTGAATATATTGCGGATTACGCACATGGTTTTCGCGTCGGATCGGATGCCGCGTGAATGGGCCGAGAATTTTCTGCATGACACCCTGGGGCTGTATCTGATCGTCTCGCTCTTTCTCGTTGGCGCGGAAGCTTCCGCATGGCGTGCGGTTCGCCTGAGACGGAAGGAGGTGCATGACCTGCGGGAGGCCGGAGAGGTTGAACATGAAGAGAAGGCCACCGTGTTGCCGAAGTTCTGGAGGATCGTCGTGCGCGGCGCCGGTCGCGGTCTCGTGATTATCTTGCTTGTGGGTGCCGTGTTTGTTGCCGTCGTGAAACGCAGGGATTACCACCGGTCCGAGATGGTCGCACGGACCATGGAAGCTTTGATCGCGACGGACCTGACGCGTGCAGAAGCTGCCGCGCGCGAGGTGTTACGGCTCAATCCGCACAACGACGACATGCGAACGTCGCTGTGCCGCGTCATGCTTTCACGGGAGAAATTTGAGGCGGCGCTTGTGGAGTTGGATCAGATCCCTGAGAAGTCGTGGGATGTCGAAGAGAACGTGCTTCGAGCATGGGCCTTTTTGAAGATTGGAAGGGTCGAGGAGTCCCTTGCACTGATCGACGAGATCGGTATGCCGGGCATGCTGATGCCTGGCCTGAACATGCTGAAGGCGGAGATTGCTGCCACGGAAGACGATCCGGCTGTCGCGTCAGAGAATATCATCCAGGCGTCGATACAGCCGCAAATGCTTGAACGCGTTCGCGGACTGTACCCATACCTTGCTTCGCGGGAACAATGGAAAGCCATCGCAGAGTCCGATCGAGCGGTACCTTACAGTCATATTAGTCACGCGCTTGCCGCCGTATTTGCGCATTTACGCGTTCGGAATTTTGAGGATGCGTCCACGGCGCTGGACATGAGTGTCACTTACTGGCCGGACGAACCCGTCTTCCTGGATGGCTTGATGGCGGTCGCCGCGGCGACACCGGGCGGCGACTCCGAGGCGAGGTTCGAAGACCACTTTAAACGAACCTACGGCGGACTGGGTGCGGACGAACTGGGTGCGTATGTAGAAAAGTGTTTCAAATTGTACCGCCCGGATCTGGCGTGGCTCGCTTATCAGCGACTGCTGGTGGTCGAGCCAGATCACCCCGGCGTCATTGTGTTGCCCGCACTGTCGGGCCATAACTGGTTCCGCTTTCGCGGTTCGTCGGCGGGCGTAAAATCCGTTTCAGAATTCGACACGGTCGATTTGCGAGGTCTTTATCTATTCACGCGTCACATGCGCCCACTTAATCATCTATGGGACAATGTTCCACTGGGCGATGAGCTTTCGGGGGATGATGTCGATACGGTGGTCGACGACTATCTCCGTCGCGGACTCGAAAAACTATCGCAACTTGCTGAGGCGGGTGAGCTTGCGGGGCGCACGCGCGAGTTATACCCGGATCTGTTGGCCAGGGACGGGCAATATGATCTGGCCCATCGGATGCTGGATGAGTTGGAGGCCGATGTCCCCGAGAAGCGGCCCTTCGTTCGCTTGAAGCACGCGGAGTTATATCAACAGCAATCGCGATTGGATGAAGCGTACGAGGCCGTCCGTGATTATTTTGCGACCGCGGAGGCGGGTCCCAATTTGCTCGCTCACGTCATTATGCTGAGCAGTGTTGCTGAATTTCGTTTGGGTGCATACGGAATGGCGGTCGCGGACGAAGCCGCGGACATTTTCCCCAACGCCCCGCAGGTCGGTGCGCTTTACGTCGCCATGCTCGAGAGCCTGGGCGTTTCGGAACAAGCCTTGTTCGTCGCCCGCAACACGGACATGGACTTTGAACCTCAACGAATCGGTCGGCTGTATTATAATACCGGCCGTTTTTCCGAGGCCGAGCGTCTGTCAAAGGCGCATGGCTTCGCGCTGCCCGTCCCTGCGCCCACCCTACAGCGCCTCTTTCCGGAGCCTGCGGAATGGGTTCTGGCCAGGCGCTGGGGTGTGACCGCCAGGGGCGATGCGTTGCAATCGCTGACGGAGGAGTTGCGCGATCGGGTGGCGGCCTCGAAGAGCGCGTATTTCAATGATCTCACGAAGTTGAAACTCGAGTGGTTGCGCGCCACGGATAGAAGTCAACTGGGTGAGATGGGGGAGTGGGAGCGGATTGGACGGGACGGCAACGAGAAGGGTGTGGCCTTGCACGAACTCATCGTGTTACTTGCGCAGGAGGAGCGTTTTGAGGAGGCCAAGGTGGTCGCGCAGCGGGCATTGCACTTCATGCCGCGCGCGGTCGTGCTCTGGCGCGCAAGGATCATGTTGAGCGGAGGGGATCTGGAAACGGTGCGCGAAGCTTCCCGCCTGCGTCCGTATGATCCGGAGATCTGGTTGGCACGCATCATCGTCGAGGCGAAAGATGAGCAGTCGCAGGAATGGTTCCTCGAGTACCTCGAAGGCAGTAAGGGCAAGATTGCTCCTGCGACCATGGCGCGGGCCGGCGACTACCTGTTTCGCGTCGGCAAGATTGCCGCAGCGAACGAAGCTGCCCGGCAATCGATTGACTCTGGTCAGGGACTGGTTATGGCATCGATGCTGGGATTGCGGTGTGCGGTTTCAACGATGAACGTGGATGGGGCTCTCGAATGCGCGGGTGGCGGCGCGCGTGAGGCGGTCGAAGCTTGGCCCTTCTACATGGCCGTGGTCGATATCAAGATTAGCCAGAACATCATGGACGCCGATCTGGAGCAGGCGCTGAATCACCTGGCGGAACGATTTCCTGGAGACATTCGTTGGGTCGAAGGATTAATGGAAGTCTACTATCGGCAAGGTCGTATGAAACGGGTCGTGGACCTCTTCGAGCGTGTTGCGAAAAGAACGCCGCGACGACTTGATGCGGAGATTTATATACTTGCTGCCGAAGCTGCGCGACAGGCGGGCAACGGTCGGCATGCTGCTCAGATTGCGGCGCGCGCCTACGCGATATATCCCGACAAGGTCAAAGTTATCAACAATCTTGTCTACTACTTGTCATCACGGAAAGAAACGCTTCTCAAAGCCAAGGAAATTATGGAAACACGACTGTTAGCCAACATCGAAGGATCCTTTGCGACGCTCGACACCGCAGCGGCGGTCTATTTGCGCCTTGGAGAGTTTAAAAAAGCGAACGCCTACATCAATAAAGCGTTGGCACTGGTCGAGCCGGTCGATCTAGCCTGGCCGGAAATCAACGTGAATGCGGCCGAAATTATGATTGCCCTGCGTCGTTATGATGAGGCCCGCAGCACACTCATGGCGGTGCGTAGGGATTCGAAACGGAGCAATATGCTGGATCAGCGTATCAACCGACTGTTGATGGTGATTTCCCGCCAGACACGGCTCTAGAGGCCCATTCTCGGTACTTTTCGCGTTGGATTGGGTGCGAGACGATGTGCCGAAGCCTTCGGGGGGGGCATGTTTATGCCCGGATTCATTCTTCCCTCCGGCGCAGTAAAAATTAGGGAATAATCTATTCTTTGCTTGAGTGTTTTGCCTGATCTGAGTATGTTCAGAAGTTCGCTTGGGGTTAGTCGAGATTGCTGACTGTCTAGGTCCCGGTCTTGAAGCGTGAAGGTATGTCTATGCGAATGCTGCTCTTACTGAGCATCTCATGCTTGGTAGCTGTCGTCGTTGGGAGCTGTGCGTCCAACGACGACGAGATCGTTTCCCGGATACTCATGGAGTATCTGGAGGACGAGAAAAAGCTGAAAGATCAGTCGTTTCGAACGAAACGGCCAGGGGCGGATTATGCCCGCGTCGAGACGGCCGATATGGCCGAAGCGGAGAACCCGGACATCTTCGGCACCAGCACTGTACCGACTGCTGGGCGAGGGGAAGCCCGTGCGGTGCGTGTCACGATCCAGCCCGAAACCATTCTACGTGTCTCGGTCAAAGAAGACTCATCTCTGCGCGGGAATTACAAGGTGGAGAATGACGGGTCGATCAGGTTTGGCTATGCGGGCGTCATGTTCCTCGATAATCTGACCGTCACGCAGGCTGAGGGGCAGATCAAGAAATCGCTCGAAGCGAAGTACCTGCGCTTAGCCACGGTCAACGTGGAAATTATCGAGGCCTCCTACGATAAGATCAAGGTCTCGGGGGAGGTCGCTTCTCCGGGGATTCAAAAGATTGGTCCGGGCGATCGTATTTCGTTGCACACCGCCTTGCTACGCGCGGGCGGCGTGGAGCTTCCCGCGCGGCGTGCGGAAGTGCGTGTGATTCGCGGTGGCCTGGGTAACCCGATGTCGTTGTCCGAGTTGGGCGAGCAATTTTCGCTGGTCGACGAAACCGGTGAGCCGCGGGTGCCGGAAGTGATGCTGACGAATCTTGACCAAGTCTATGTTATTGAACGACAGGCCGGCGGCGTCAAGGGCGGTGCGAAGCGGATCCTCATGTTGGGCGAGACCAATCGACGCGGATACATACAGTTTGCTTCGGGCGAACCGGCCACCATGATGCACCTTATGTTCAAGGTGGGCGGGTTTCCGAGATACGCCAACAGCAAGAAGATTCAGGTCGTTCGCAAGGATGATGACGGGAATAAGCATCGGTTCATCGTCAACGCCGAAAAACCCCTTAAAGACGGTGATCCCGAGGACGATTTCGTCCTTCAGGACGGCGACATCGTCATCGTACCACCCCGCACGCTGTGGTGGTAACTCCTGTCCGCGCCGCGTAACGTCGTTGACGCCGGACCGCGTGGATTCTAAAATACCATTGGTGCAAACATGGCGGAACTAGATGTCAGGCAGACGCCGGGATCAGTCGATATCCGTCAATACTTCGGCATCGTCATCTTCCGATGGAAGACGATCGCCGTCCTGTTTCTATACTGCCTGCTGGGAGGCGTTCTCTACCTGCAGTTTACGCCCAAGCAGTTCATAACCTCGTCCAAGATCAAGATCTCCAAGAGGGCACTGGTGAACCTGCCCAGCCCGACCGCGGGGTGGAAATATCCGACACACGCATATCTCATCAATGGACGCCTGGCAGATCAGGTGGCTGTTGAACTTGGCAAGGACTGGGCCGGCGTGCTGCCGCCGGGAGCCGAGAAACGCTTGATTGTGAGTACCCGTTACTGGCGGCGCATGTCCTCGATCGAGATCGTCGTGCGAGGCCCGTACCCCAAGTATAACGAAGCGTTCATTGAAATGATCGTGGAGTTGCACCGGAAAGAGTGGGAGATGGGCAAGAACGCCCGCGTTGATGCGGCGGCAGCGATTCTGGTTAACGAGATGTTGACGCTTGAAGACAATATTCGGCGATCAGAAGATGAGCTCTTCGAGTATCAGCGTTTGCATCGCATTCCCTACGTACAGACCCGTGGCGGCCTCGAAGAATCGTATTTGCGCGGACTCGCCGCGCGCGAGCATCAGCTTGAGACGGAACTCTATATGCTTGAGGCCCTTAATCCGATCCTTGCCGATGCGGACGAAGACGTCCTTCGGCACCTCAATGATCTGACGGCGCAAACCGGATCGATTCGACCGGAGGGGCTGCCGACCGATCTCGAGCTTCCCGGCGACGCGCAGGTAGAGGACGAGCCCGGCAGCCTGCGAGGCGGGATGACAGCCGGTGTTCTGCAGAGGCATATCGGACTGGACATCGACAATCATATTGAGAATGAGCCGAGGACCGGATCTGGGAAGAAGGTCGCGCTCTACATGCTCAAGAAGAAGGAGGAGGACCTTGCCGCCCGGTTAACGGCACAGCATCCAAGCCTGGCGCGCGTGCGTAACGAGATTAAGGATATCGAGGATGAATTCGATGTGATGGCCAAGATCGAATTGGCACGGCTGCAGGCGCGCAAAAAGGCGATCGGAGTGCATTTAAAGATCGTTCAGGACTCCCAGTATCAGTGGCAGGGCAAGTTTTATCGGGCCGGCAGGCGTCGCGCCCATCTCAAGCGTCTGGGCGCCGCGGTTACGCGCTACGAGGAAAGTTACATGACCCTCTTCAATCGTGTGCACCAGCTTAAAGTTGCGGAGGAAATGAATTCGGAGACGTACCAAGTCATTAATCCGCCATCGACCACCGACGCCCCGGTCTGGCCGGATCCGTTCAAGGTTCTCTTGATCGCGCTTGTTGCCGGACTGGGGAGCGGGTTTGGTATGGCGATTATTTCGCAGCTGCTGGACAACAAAATGCAGTCCATCCGGGACGTTGAATCCGTGCTCGGTGTTCCGTTTCTCGGCGGCGTGCCGTACTGGGTACACAGCGATCTCGAACGTACGATTCGTCCAATCGTGACCGAAGAATTCTCGGCCGGTGCCGTGGAGGCCTATCGCGCGATTCGAACGAGTGTCACGGCGGCGGCGGACGAACTCGGCGAGAACATTATTATCGTTTCCAGTGCCGACTCGAAAGAGGGCAAGACACTCACGGTACTCAATCTTGCGATCATGATCGCGCAGGCCGGGAAAAAGACGCTCTTGTTGGACATGGATCTCAGGCGCGGTCGCATGCATCGCTCGATTGGCCTGGAGAAGTCGCCCGGCGTCACGGAGGCGCTGAAAGAAGCGGTCTCGCTTAAGGAGGTTATTGTTCCGACGCGGTTTGAGAATCTCTCCTTCGCCCCCTGCGGAGAATCGCACGAACATATCGCGGAGAACTTGTACTCAAGCGATTTGCGTGGGTTGTTCGCCGAGTTGCGGGAAGAATACGACTATATCCTGGTCGATACGGCGCCCGTGTTGCGCGTGACGGACACGGTGATTCTTGCGACGCAAGATTTCGGTGTCGTCGTTTATGTTGCGCATGTGAATCGTACCCCTAAGGCGCTGATACGATATTCGCTGGATCTCCTGGCGAACGCGAACGTGATCGGAATGATCATGAACAGCATCGAGATGCATAAGATCAGCGGCCTCTATTACTCCTATCAATATCCCAACTATGCGTACTACTCCAACGCGTATGCGTACGGTTACGACTACGGGTATTACTACCACGATCAAACCGGGACCGGATCAGGATCAACCGCAGCGCCCCGGCTTCGAGGCGTACGTGCGCGACGCGCGCGCAATAAGCGCGGACTGAAGCAATGGTTCGGGCGGGTGTTTAGTTCCGACGGATGACGTCTGCCCACGCCGTCCCCGGTAGCGACGCGGCCGCGCACCCGGAGAGCCACGCATGATATCTCATCGCAGTCACCTCAGGGTTCACACGGCGTGGATCGCGTTCATGGATATCGGCTGCCTGCTCGCTGGCCTGATCGTCGCGGTGTCCGTCGTCATTGGCGCACAGGAATTCGCAGGCTACGTCAGGGAACACCTCGATGGTTGGCTGGCCTTTTTCGGCAGCATTCTGCTGGCGAACTACTTCGTCGGAAGCTATGGCATCCAGACCACGTATTCGAGGTTCAACCTGATCGTGTCGTGGATGTTTTCGGTGGGGTTCGCGCTGCTCGTGCTGAGTATCATGTCCTACGCGGGCCTGCGCGTGCCGCTTGGTCGCGGCGTCCTTTTTTTTGCGGTGATGACCTACAGTGCCGCGTCGTTGTTTCTTAAGCTCTTGATCTATCGCTCGCTCTTTCGTAGCAGCGTCTTTTTATGCCGCGTCGTCGTGTTGGGTGTTTCCGAGCATGCGCGCCAACTGCGTTCGATGGTGGAGAGCACCTATGTCCTGCCGGCGCACAAGGTGCTGGCGTACATACGCATGCACGCCGAAGAAGACGAGATGCGGCCGAGCGAGGTCGGTATCATGGACGGCGTCGCCGTGATTGATGCGAGCGGCGAGACGATCGAAGATGTCGTCGCCAGCCTGGGTGTCGAACTGATCATTATCAGCCACGACGAACAGCACGATGCCGTGCTCTTCTATCGGCAGCTGCGCCGATTGCGTTTCTCCGGGGTCGAGGTGCTCGAGCAGCGCCATGCTGCCGAGATCTACAACTCGAAGATACCGCTGGAGATGATCAACGAGACCACGATGATGGAAATCAGCCAAGCGTCTGCGTTGCCACTTGTTGGCCGGTTCAAGCGGTTATTCGATATCGTCGTCTCGGTCCTGACGGGTCTTGTCTGCCTGCCACTTATCGTGTTGATCTACGTTCTAATCAAGGCCGGCGCGATTCAGAGTCCGGTCTTCTATACGCAGCAGCGCGTGGGCCGATTCGGAGACCTTTTCCGGATGTATAAATTTCGCACGATGAATGTGGGGGCGGAGGACGAAACCGGCGCCATTTGGGCGGTTGAAGACGATGACCGCGTGACGTATCTCGGTCGCCTGCTGCGCAGATGCCGAATGGATGAGATCCCGCAATTGTTCAATATCCTGCGCGGCGATATGAGTTTCGTGGGACCCCGTCCCGAACGGCCGGAGTTTATCGAAGAGCTTGAAAAGCGTATTCCGTATTACAACGAACGGGCGAACGTCCTGCCCGGCCTGACGGGGTGGGCACAGGTGCGTTATTCGTATGGCAATACCCACGATGACGCGGCGCGCAAGCTTGAGTACGATCTTTACTATATCAAGTACCTGTCTATCGGGCTTGACGTGCAGATCATCCTGCGCACGATTCGTATTGTGTTGTTTGGGAAAGACGGACTCGGCTAGCAAGACGGTTGCAGATTCCATGCGATTGTTCGTGTATCGGGTACGGCGATCGTTCATCGTGTCCTTGCCCGAGGCGGGAACATGACGTTTTTTTTTACCATTATCTTCGTCCTGCTTGTCTTCTGGCGACCACAGGACTGGCTGACGCCCTGGTTGTGGGGTTGGAATATCCTCGACGGTGTCTTCGGTGCGGCGGTGCTATCGCTCTTGCTTGAGATCGATAGCGGGACGATTCGATTTGCACCCAAGTACCTCGTATGGGTTCTGTTCGGACTCTACTTTGCCACGGTCTTTTCGCACGTCCCGCATACGTATTTCGGAGGCGTCCTGTTGACCTGGCAGGAAACCCTGAAAATGTGCATGTTTACGCTGCTTCTGCTCTGTACGCTGGATCGGTCGCAGCGCCTGCGGACGCTGATGATCGTTTTTGTACTGATGTCGAGCGTCATGACCGTGCACGCCCTCTTGCAGCATGAACGAGGGTATGGATTCGGCGGTCAGAGGCCTATTATCCTTCAAACGCGCGAAGGCGTGCAAATTCGAAGCCTGTTTTTCGGCATATTCGAAGATCCCAACGATCTGGCGCAGATGATATTGCTGACGGTCCCGCTCGTATTCGCGATTCCACGCAGACTGAATTTCTTTACGTTTCTCGCGTCGTCGGGAGTCGCGTACTTCCTGATCAAGGGTGTTGTCGCTACCGGTTCGCGCGGGGGAGTCATCGGCCTTTCGGCAATGGTTGCGACTCTCATCGGTCTCAAATTGAAATTGAAGTGGTTGCCCTATTATCTGCTGTTCTGTGTGGTCATGGCACTTGTGCTCTGCCCGTTTGCCGGCGCTGCGTTGGATTCATCTGCACAAAATCGCGTTATTTATTGGGGCATGGCCAATCGCGTGTTTAAGCAGAATCTGTTCTTCGGTATTGGCTGGGGCATGTTCTGGCAGATCGCACAGGGAAACCCGGCGCATAACGCATTTGTGCACTGCTATACGGAAATTGGGACATTCGGTTTTGCGTTTTGGTTCGGCCTGATCGTTCTGGGTATTCTGGGATGCTGGCGAGCGAGGCTTGCGTTGAGGCCGTTCATCCAGAAGAGCGATGAGGGGAAATACCTTTATCGCGTTGCCGGTCTGAGCCTTGTCTCAATGATGGGGTTTTGCGCGGCGGCCTATTTTCTGAGCAGGGCCTTCGTCTATCCATTTTTTTTTATGATCGCGCACTTGAACGCAATCACCATCGTCGTTGAGCGAATGATTCCAATGAACCAACGGCCGCTGCTAAAGCGTGGCTGGCGGATGGTGGCCCTACTCGGTTTTGGCGCGATCGGAAGTGTGATCTATATCTATATATCGATCATTCTTCTCAACAAGGCGTTCTAGAAATGAATGCGACGCCATGAGATGCCGTTCCGAGGGTCACAGATGAGCAGCAGCGTCAGACGGATCTTGTTGCCGGTATTCCTCGTCGCCTGTGTTTTGCTCGTCGCGTTCTGGGAGACCAGGGCTCGCATCAGTCGCGGTCCTCGCGAGGCCTTTGAGTTGACCACTGCCGATTTCGAGGGCTTCAAGCCGCGACGAGGAGAATGGTGGGTCCAGGCAAGTGCAACGGTTTCTGATGACGAGACCGCACCGACCGTATTGGCTTATGCGCTAGCCTCCCGGGACAGGCCGTGGGTTATCGTACGCCTCACGCATGGTTACAACATGCCCGATTGCATGCGGCTCAAACAGCATGACGTCGAGCTTCTCGAGGAAAAGCGGGATCCACGCCTACAGGTCTGGCGTCTGTTTGCACGGGACACGGACGACCTAAGTGTATGGGCTACCGCGATGATCAGTGCCGATGATTTCTCGGGTACGGACATCGACACACGGGCGATGCCATTTCCACGTGTTGCTTCGGTTGATGACCCCGATTGGACGCCGAACGGCATTACGCGCGATAGCCTCAAGAATCCGATTCGGAATCTGAAGCGGTTTTTCAGACATCGGTGGAACAGTTCGCGTAGCGACTTGGCGACCTTTCTCAGGCTGAAGAAGCCGGCCTGGGGTAGTCAGGAGATGCTTATACTGGTAGTCCATGCGTACGTGCCGGAGCGTGGAAATGAGTTGGAATCGGATCCCTTTGCCCTGACCCGCCAAACGGTCCTCGATGCACATGCCTTTATTCTTGCCGAATTACGTGATTGGCAGGGCAAAAAAGGCGGTTGACAGAACCTACGTTTGTTATGTTAAATACATACTGAACGTTTTGACCGCATAGTTCACGGGGACGGAGTTTGCCTCAATCACTCCGCTCTACTGCCCGGAACGGCTGTTTTTCTCCATTTCTCCCGCTCATTCTTGGCTGCAGCGCTCGTTACCCGATCTTGCAGAAGTGGAATCGGGTTTCACCCGGACTGACCACCCTCCCGCCCGGATCGTCACCACCCGAAGGGCATGGAATCGTGAGTAACGACCCAATCGAAAACACAGAAATAAAGAGGTGCATAGTGCCCGATAATCTACATCCATTGGTGTATCGGTTCATCGAAGACGCTGGTAACACAACCCAATCGTTCGGCGTAGGCCGTGTAATCGGCCAGATCTATGCATTCCTCTATTTCAGTCCCTCTCCGGAGACGCTAGACGGGATGCGTGATGGCCTGGGTATAAGCAAAGGTAGCGCCAGTATTGCGGTCCGGCAGCTTGAACAATGGGGCGCTGTACAGAAGGTATGGGTCAAGGGTGATCGCAAGGACTATTATACAGCCAAGGATGCGTTCGGAAAGATCATCAAGAATGCGATTCTTGAAATGGTCGGCAAGAAGATGGGAGACTATGAATCCCTGCTCGCCGAGGCACGGGAGCAACTCGAGTCGGGGGCGATCGAGGATGACGCTGACCGAATCGCGTTTATGCAGGAACGGCTGGAACATCTGCAGAAGTTTCAGCGGTGGTCGCATCAACTCTGGAACAGCCCGATGCTGCAAACATTACTTAAATAGAACCGATCTAAGCTGTCCCGACGGCGGCTTTTGCGTAACATACGGAGGACACAATGGACGAACTGATCAGGCAGCTTGGACAGTACCCGGGCACGGCAACAGCGACAGTTTCAATGGCACAGACCGTCGTCGCCGTCCTGTTGAGCTTTCTCTTGGCGCTCATAACCGCGTTCGTCTACAAGGCGACGCACACCGGTACGAGCTACAGCCAGTCTTTTTTTCATACTCTCGTGATCATGGCTGTCGTCGTATCGCTTATCATGATCATTATCGGAAGTAATATTGCCCGCGCATTCAGCCTGGTGGGCGCACTTTCGATCATCCGGTTCAGAAGCGCGATCAAGGAGTCGCGTGACGTGGCGTTTATCTTCCTGACCATGGCGATTGGGATGGCTTGCGGCACGCAATTCTACGACGTCGCGATCGTATTTACCGTCCTGATGGCCGGTATCGTCTTCCTACTGTCCAAGCTGAATCTCGGGGCCAAGGATCTGTCTGAGGTCATGCTCACCGTGCAGGTTCGAAAGGGTCTCGACTATGAAAACGTGTTTGGAGACCTTTTTTACAGGGATCTGCGTAGTTTTGCCCTGTTGTCCGCTGAGTCCGTCGCGGACCAGGCTCTGGAAATCGTATACACGATTGCGCTCAAGCCGAAGGTGGCCCAACGCGACTTCCTGGACGCTGTGCAGGAGGTCGACGGATGCGAGCGGGCGTCGCTCGTGACCGGTGCCCAGAACATCGGCGTCTAAGACAGGCCTCGCCACGCCGGGTTTCGCTTTTCGTTTCCCAGCGCACGCAGTGGCTCTTAATTGAATTGCCCACCGGGTGACGTGGAAATCAACGCATGGCATCTTTTCTGACCAGACTGCGCAGCTGTGAGCGCTCGGCAACCTGGATCTACCTGGTGGCCGTGATCGCTCTATCCGCCGTGAGTATGTTCGTGCTCTACACGGAGCGCGGGACGTGGACGCTGGAGCAAATGGTCGATGCGCATATCGCGCGCAGGGATCAGGCATGGCAATCGCGCCTCGATGAGGTCGACCGCTTGATCATCACGGAGAAATTTGGCGCAGCAGCGGGTCGCCTGGAGGCCATGCGCCGGAACCTGCCGCCGCTTCGGAACCCGCGCAATGAGAGCGGAGAGTTGCATTACCAGGTGCTACGACGGTTGGCGGAAACCTACCTGGCTCAGGACCGTCGTGGTCGCGCGATAGCCACGTTCGAAGAGCTGATGCTCTCGAATCTCGCGCCGTCGTATACCCTGAATGCTTACGGGCGTGCGTTGTTGGCCATGGGGCGCGAGGAGGAGGGCGAGACGCTGCTGCTTCGGGCATCGCATCGCTATCCGCATCATCCCGGAGCCGTTGAGGGGCTGATCCAGTATTACGGAGAGAAGGGACGTCATCGCGATGTGCTGGCAACGTATGCCCATTACGCGGATGCCTTCAGCATATTGCCCGCAGCTACGATCGAGTCGCGGAACGCTTCGACCGTGTTGGCCCGGTGGCAGTTTCATCCGAATATCGATAGTCGGCGCCGACAATATTCCTTCCCGATGCAGCGCGGACGGACGGAGGGCGCGAATGATTCGATCACCTCGCTCTCGTTACGGATCTTTGCGACCAACCTATGCGGGCAGGTGGATCTCAACCACGTCACCCTGCACCCGCCGCGAATCGT
>CAJWTS010000063.1 GCA_913047795.1 uncultured Verrucomicrobiota bacterium
GGCTCGCGTTGTCGATTCCCTTGGCCACGCCCACGTCCGCGCAGTACCAGACGATCGAGCCGCCCAGCGTATCGTTGGTCGTGCCGCCACCGAAGGCGTGTTCGCAGGCATTGACATGGAGCGTCTTATTGGTCAGGTCAACGACCGCCTCCGAATAGATGAAGATGTCGCCGACCGAGGTGTCCGGCGTGGTAATCTGCATTTCCGTGTCCGCACCAGCATTGGCGTTCGAGACGATCACGGTCGCCCATTCCAACTCGTTGGAGAAGTTGGGATTATAGCGCGCGGGCAGGGTTGTGCGCCCGGAAGTGTTGGACCAGTTATTGACGATGTAGACCGTGCCCTTGCCGCCGGCCTGGCTGCTGCCCTCGGTATAGATCGTGCCGGCCGCACCGTCCCGGCGCAGCCCGGGCCCGCCGCGGGCCTGCAGATCAACGCTGCCAAAGCTATCCGACCCGGACAGGATAACCGATATACGTCCCCCGCCACCGCCGGAACCGCCGCTATCGGCGTTATGAAGGCCACCATTGGCACGGATCGTACCGCTGCCCGACAGGCTGGCGGCCTGGAGCCAGATGCTGCCGCCGGCGCCCCCGCCATCGATCCACTCCGTACCCGGATTGCCGTCGGCCAGGATGGTCCCATTCACCGTCAGCGCGCCTTCGGTCGTCAACTTGATCGCGCCACCGCCGTCGTTCGTGGCGATGCCGTTGTAACCGTAGCCGGCAGAGCCCTGGTTCGTGGGCGCTCGGACCGAACCGAACGTCGTGCGCGCAACCTGGCTATTACGACCAAAGCCGCCATGACCGCCGTGGCTGCCGCCCAGGCCATATAAGTCCGCACCGAGCGAACCATTGATGTCGTAGTCCGGACGATATCCCCGGCCCGTCACATCCCAGCTCGCGCCGGACGCAACCGTGACGTCGCCAGTGACGGTCAGGTCGGCCTGGTGCACGGCATGGATCCTGTTGTCCTCGTGCGTCAACGTCGAGCCGGACGCGAAGATGACGGCGCCCGCGATGGAATGCGGCCGGTTAACGACCAATCCCCCACCGCTGCCAAACGTCACCGATGTCGCCGGGTTGAAGACCGAGTTATTGCTGTCAACCGCGATGTAGTAACCCGAGACCGTCGGCGCCGATCCGAGGTCCAGCGTACCGCCACCGAGGCGGATCCCGTCCTGTACGCCGCTGGGGTCGCCGACCACCGTCGTGGCGGTCACGCTGTCATCTTCGCCGATAAGCAGTTGGCCATGATTGGTCAACGTGATCAGCCCGAAGGTATAACTCCGGCTGTCCGTGCCATCGACCTCGGTTGTCGAATCGAACACATTGTCCGGGGTGCCATCGACCGTCAGGCGTGTGTTCGAGTTGGTGCCGTTATCCACAATCAGGTGACCCGTCGTCGAGCTTTCACTCGCCTTCTGCAGGTAGAGCGTACCCGCGGCACCATCCTGTTCAGTGCCCTTCCCACCACGTGCGCTGTAGGTGACACCCCCAAAGGTATCCGAGCCCGTCAGAATCACCGCGACACGGCCGCCGCCGCCGCCAGAGCCCGAAGTATCCGTGGTGTAATCGCCGCCACGCGCACCGAGGGTTCCCGATCCCGTGATGTTCGAGACCGTGAGCCAGATGCTACCCCCGGCCCCGCCGCCATTGAGCCATACCGTTCCTGCACCACCGTCGGCAATCAGATCGCCGTTGAGCGTGAGCAACCCCGCGATCGTAATCTTCATCGCACCGCCACCGTCATTGGTGCCCGAACCCGTATATCCACGACCCCCGGCCCCGATATTCGTAGGTGCGATGATCGATCCGTAGGTGTCTTTCGGGTGCTTATTCTCACTCTGACGACCCTTGCCGCCCTGCCCGCCGTGGCTGCCGCCCATTCCATATTCGGGAGTAGAGTAGCTGCCACCCTGATAATAGTTCTTCACGAATCCGCGGCCGGTCGCATCGATCTTGCCACCCTTGACCACCGTCACGTCCCCCAGCACGGCGAGACACATGCTCTGCGTGTGGACCGTGCCGTTGTCGCCATGCGCGACAATCCCCAAGTCGCCGACGGTCAGGTCATTCGAGATCGTCATGCCGGGATCATCGTTCACGAACAGCCATCCGCCGCGCGCAACGTTCACCGAATCACCAACGGTCATGGCGCGCATAACCCGTACCGTGCTCACCATCGTTCCGCCGATCAGGACATGCTTAACACTGACGTCATTGGTCATCTTCAGCTCGTTGACGTCATCGACCAGGATATACGCGCTCGCACTCGGCACGTTGCTCGGGTCCCAGTTGCCGGCCGTGTTGAAATCGCTCGACAGGTCGCCGGTCCAGATCGACCAGGGCGAACCGAAGTCCCAGTTGACGTTGCCGTTGTTGTCCGTCGAGTTGATCGCGAAGATCTCGATACCAGCGCTCGCATCGCTACGCTCGACCGCCACGTGCTTGACGTAAGCCACGTTGGAAACGTTCAAGAACCACTCGCCGGTACCCGAACGAAAGATATTCTGCTCCGCGCCCGCACCACCCACCATAAACAGCTCCTTCATGGTATACCTCTGGCCGCCAGCGTAGGTCTGATTGATCTGCCCGATCGGACTGTAGACCCGGAACTCGCCCGCCACGAATCCACCGTCATAACGGACGTCAGAGCCTTCGCAGCGGTAGAAGTTGGCGCGACAGGTATCGCTGAAGGTCGTCTCTGCCACCTGGTTGGACACGGTCAACCGATGAAAACTTACACTGCCTGCCGTCACAGACTGCGGCATCGACCCGCTGATATAGACGTGCGAGTTGGAAGCGTTGAAGACGCCACCGCTGAAATCCAGGTCGCCGGAGAGGAAGAAACGTTCGGTGTCGAGCGCCGTCAACGTGCCGGACACCGTCGTGTCGCCGTTGCCCCAGACGATCTCGCCGCCCGTACCGGTGAGCGTGCCGGCCACATTCAGATCGTTTTCGACCGCTATCACGTGCGTATTCAGGTGCAGCATGCCGCCGGTCAGCACCGTCAGATTCTGAAAGGTCTGCGGCGACAGCAGATATGCCTCAAACGGACCATTTGAAATAACGGTCAAACCGTCGCTCGGAACAGGAGCGCGGCCGAGATCCCAATTCGCCGAGATGCCCCATTGATCATTGCTGCTGCCCAACCAGACGTTGGTCATGCCGGGGACCGCGAAAGCCCAATTGATATTGAATCCACTGTTCGACGAACTCAGCGCCGTCAGCGTAATCCCAGGCGACGCGTCAGAGTAACGAACGTCAATCGATTCGATATTCGGCGTCACCGTCGGGTCGACATCAAAATACCAGTGCGACCCGTCCACGATCGGGCGCAACTTGAGAAAGGCGTTCGATTCGCCGTTGAGGATCAAGCCATCGGCCACATGGTTCGTCGCGCCGGCCGCCAGGCGCACGCACTTGCCCGCGTTTGTAATCGAGAGAATCGAGAACTCGCCGCCACCGTAGATGTAAATCTCGTTGGTCCCGATAAACCGCACGGTCGCATTGGTACCACTCGTGAACAGGTTCCCATTCGACCAACTGCCATATACATCGATCGATTCGTTATCCGTCACACGGAAGATGCTGTTGCTAAAGATATAGATATCCCCGAAGACGTGGTCGTACGTATTCGAACCGACTTCCGTGGCGCGACTTGCCGTGCGTCCGTTGTTCGCGATCAACAACTGGCCGCGCCCGGGGCCCTGCGACCGTGTTTCGCGATAGATCGTACCGGCCGCACCGTCCTGGTTCGCTCCCTCGCCACCATAGGCGGTCATCGTAATCCCGCCAAAGGTCTCGCCCCCCGTGAGACGGACCGCGATCCGTCCGCCCGATCCTCCTGACCCGTCGCCATCGTGGTCGTGCAGCCCGCCCTGCGCGCGCATGCTTCCGATGCCTACAAGATTCGATACGGTGATAAAGATCGTTCCGCCGGCACCACCCCCGTTCAACCAGCCTGTTCCGGCTCCACCATCGGCAAGAATACTGCCGTTCACCGTCAGGGTTTCCTCGATCGTCAGGATCACGGCGCCACCGCCATGGTTCGTAGCGGTCGAGGTGGTATACCCGCGACCGCCGGCGCCGATATTGGTCGGGGACCTGAATGAACCGTAGACCGGCCAGGAAGGACGACCCTCGCCCGCGCGCCCATCGCCACCCCGACCACCGTAGCTGCCGCCACCGCCGTAGAAGTGTGACTCGTACGTCCCGAGTGGATGCCGATTATAGCGGTAACCCATTTGCGTCACATCAATGGTGGCGCCGTCATCGAGCGTGAAGTCACCGACAACGGTCAGATCGCATTGCCGGTACTGAAACCGGGAATTCCGGTCGTGCGTCATCACGGCGCCCGCGGCCAACGTCACGTCACCCGTGATCGTATGCGCGTAGTTGATCACCAATTCCGCGTTCGTACCGACGTAAAGACTGCCCACGCCGAAGACCGAGTTGCTGTCGACCGCGATGTACAGGTTGGAATAGGCGAAACCTGGATCGGTCAGCAGCCTGCCGCCCAGCAACCGCACACCGTTGCTCATGTTGGCGCCGTCGCCGAGAATCACTCCGCCATTGGTTACGGCAAGCGTATCGTTGTAGTCGATTCCAATTTCGCCACCGTTCGTCACGGTGACTTTCGAAAAAGAGTAATTCGCGGCTTCGTTGCCGTTCAGAACGGTCAGGGGATGATGCACGTCGTCGAAACCCGACTCCTCAATCACCCGAAAAATATTGCCGCGGTCATCGTTGTCGACAATCAGGTGCCCGCTCGCCGGCGTCTGACCGCTCATTTGGAGATACACGGTTCCGGCAGCTCCGTCTTGCGTGACACCTTCACCACCGAAGGCCGAGATCGAGACACCGCCCAGGTTGGTTCCCGCCGAGAGGGCGATCGCGATTCGTCCGCCGCCGCCGCCGGCGGAGTCGTTCGAGGCCGTACCGCCCTGCGCGCGGATCACGCCGCTACCGGCCAGGGTCGACGCCGTCAGGTTAATCGAACCGCCCGCGGCCCCGCCGTCGATCCAGCTATCCTGGTCCTCGCCATCCGCCAGGATATCGCCATTGACCGTCAGCGCGCCGCTGATATCGAGGATAACGGCTCCGCCGCCATCACCGCCGTCCCCGCCGTACCCGTACCCACCAGAGCCGAGGTTCGTCGGCGCCGTGATCGATCCGTAGGTCGCGAAGGACGGGTAGGGTCCTCCATGGCATGGGGCGCTATAACCGCCGCGTCCGCCGTGGCTGCCGCCCGCGCCATATTCGCTTCCCGAATAGAAATCGTCGGGATGATAGTCGTAGCGGTACCCCATCGCGGTGGCATCGATGCTGGCGCCGGCCTGCACGGTAAGATTGCCCGGAATATTGATCTCCAGTGAGTAGCGCTCGGTCGTGCGGTTGTTGACGTGCCCTACCCGTGCACTGGCGGCGATGGTCAGGTTCGAGACATCCAGAGTGCAGCCGGCCAGCGGCTGGAAGGTGAGGTTCGACACCGTGTAGTCATCGGGCAGGTCCAGCGTGCCTTCCACGGTCAGGTAGCCGTTGGTATATCCCGTGAAGCTCGACACGATCAGCGTCGTGTTGGTCGGCACCCACAGGTTGCCCTGGTTGGTGACCACAATCGAATCCACCTGCACGGTCTGGCCGATCGGTATCTCCGTCGAGTGGTTCTTATAGTCCCCGATCCACTCACCCACGCCGTTGCCGTCCACCTTGAGCGTACCGTGGGTCTGCGCCGGTGTCCTGGTGAAGATCGTGCCGGCCGAGGGATATCCGTACTGGCCTCGATTAAAGGGTGCCGCGGACAGGATCACCGATCCGAACGAACTGCCGCCCGTGAGGACGACCGCGACGCGACCACCACCACTACCGCCCGTCGAAGAGTGGCCATGCGTCCCGCTAGACGCCGAGACCGTGCCCGTGCCGCCGAAGTTTGCCGTGGTGATATAGATACTGCCACCCGCGCCTGCATAGCTGCCGCTACCGGAGCCGGCTCCGTCCGCATCGATCTCGCCGTCGATCGTGGTCGTGCCGCCAACGGTCAGGATCACCGCGCCGCCGCCCGCGCTACCACTGCTGCCGCTGCCGCAATTCGTCGGCGCGAGGACGGAGCCGTAGGTGGGGCCGATTTCCGAGGAGGGACTGTCGTAACGCCCGCCGCGGCCGCCGTGGCTGCCGCCCTGGTACGAGCCCCCCGGCTTGCCCGGCCCCTGGTTGGCGTCGTAGCCGCGCCCCTTTGCGTCGATCTTCCCGCCCGTCACAACCGTGCAGTGGCCGGCGATGTCGAGAAGAACCTTATGCGCCTCGGTCGTGTTGTTATCGCCATGGTTTAACGTGCCGGTGATCGACAACGAGTTGATCGCAATCGTCTGTAAACCGGTAATCGTGATCGTATGCCCGGACGCGATAAAAACGTCGTCGAGGGTTCCCGGCACGCCGGGGTTCCAGTTGCCCGCCTCGTTCCAGTTGCCTGATCCAGTCGAGATGACATTGTCCGCGACGACCGGCGCAGAGACGAAAATCATGGAAGACCAAATAGCCGCGGCCAACATGACAGCCGAGGCCTTCGAACAAAATCGACGCATACCACGCTCCCGCGAGAACTTCAGTTTGAGCAACGACTCACGTCCACACCACGAGCGGCCATCTACTCCTCTACGGTGCTTCCGTAATAGCTCGATCGGAACTGGCGTAAACCCGGGAGCCTATCGCATAACTCGACGCTCGCCATTCCGTACCTCCGACGACTCCAAGCCCGCAAATGTAAGCATATTTACAGATAAATGGCAAGCTTATGCGCGATTAAGCGGCGTCGACTGAGGGTAGATCAGCAATTCCTGACAATTTCAGACATTTAAGTCTGATTGCGAGAATATCGACGGCGGTGGTGGAAAACCAGGGCATCCAGAGACCAGGGAATCCGCCCCGCTTCGGCCGCCAGACCGTCGTTGAAAAACTCGTAGCCCACGACCCAACTCATGTCCTCGACCAACGTGGCGTCCGGCACGATGTCGTCAACCGAAGACGGTCCCACGTTACCGATCCAGATCGCGGGGCTGGCAGCGTTGTTGTCAGCGAATGGAGCACACCCGAGTCCGGGCACCCGTTCCTACTGGAACGAGAAGACCGTCCCCGTCGCCGGGGGCCGGACCTTGAGCACGACCGTCCCGTCCATGCCCGCGGTGACCACCACCTGGACAAACAACTCATTGTCGGAAGTCACCGTGCCTGGAACAATCCCGCCGTCGACCAGGGTTTTGCCCGGTGCCATCTTGACGACCGTGAAGTCGCCCTTCCCCAGTGCCCCGACGTCCACAACGTCGATCGCGGCCTGGAGCGTCGTGTCGTCGCCCAGGATCAACATTGCGTTGGTAGCGGTGTTGTCCAATCCGAACGAGAGCCGCGTACTTGCATCCGTCGTCAACGCCGGCGCATTGGAGTAGACCTTGCCCGACCAGAGCCCCAGCGTGCCATACAACGCGCTGAGTCCTGCCCCGTTCACATCGAGTTCGTCTATCGTCGACGTACCGCCCAGGATCGCGGACGCGTTCGTGTTGATGGTCGTGATGTCGGTCGTCGTGAACCCGAAGTTGATGTTGCCGCCGATTGCTTTCCAGGTGCCTTCCATGAGGACGCCGCCGGCCATTGTGTTCGAGTTGATGGCGGTCGCACTGTCGTTGAAGTTCATCGTGCCGGACCTAGACTCGATCGTGCCCTGGTTACGGAAGTCTCCGGCAAATTTGTAGTAGTAGCTTGAGCCGTAGTTGATGAACATGCCGCCGGCGAGGTTTTCGAAGGTGGACCCGGCATTGCCGCAGTACCAATAGGAGTTGGATATGACCCAGGTACCGGAGTTCTGGAAGTCTGATCCGCCGTACGGGCGAATACCGACCGTACTCGTGTTGAACTGGTACACCGTGCCCGAGTTCAGGAACATGCCGCTGCCATGGGACTGATGTTGAGCGCCGCCGCTGCCAATAAACGTCCAGACCCCCTTGTTTTCCATGACCGTGCCGCCGGTGAGGGTCCAGGAATACGACGTCGTGCCCGATCCGAACTGGATCCCTTCGCCGCCAACCTCAAGGATCGTGCCGCTGCTGTCGGTCGAGAACACCACGGAGTCGATTCTCAGTGGGGCACCGACCGCCGTCCCGTGCACCAGCGTGGGCGACTTCCGCAGCCGGATGGTGCCGCTGCCATAGGTTTCAAATGTAACGTTGGTCAGGTAGTAGTCATTCTGGTCGAACTTGATGCCGCTGCTGTTCGTGACACGGATCGTACCGCCATAGCTCGCCATGAATCCACCGTTCTGGCCAATATTGTGGGTGTTGCCGCTACTCGCCTGGATCGTGCCGTTGCTGTTGATGAACGCGCCCTGGCCGGCATCGTAGAAATAGAGACCCCCGTTGTTGCCACTCACGGAGTCACCAACGAAGTCGAAGACTCCCTCGTTGATGAATGTCGCCGAGGACGACTGCCACGACAGCCCAACGTTCAACTCGTTGGAATAGGCCAGCGTGCCCTGGTTGAGAAATGTACCGGCACCCCGGAGGTTCCACCGGCCGCCCGTCCCATAAAGCAATGTAGAGCCGGCTGCAAATGTGGCCGTGATTCCCCCATCTATCGTAAGAGTTGGCGCGCCGGATGTCCCGATGATTCCGCCCTCGTAGGTCGTGTCTGACGAGACCGTCAGGCTGCCGGACGGCAGGCTCAGCGGTGCCGCCTGCGAGGTACACGCGACGCCGAGCAAGCCACACACGACGATCAGTTTCCTTATCCTTATATAGCTGTAGTCCATCGTACCGTGTCGCCCTGCCAACGATTCACCCCGCATGTTCGCACCACAGAGCATCATACCACAAACGCGCCCCTACCTGCCATCGTCTCGGAGCTCCGCTTACAACGACCGCAGCACCCAACGCCGGGTCCCCACATGACTCAACGGACAAACGGCAAGGCCGCATTGACGCGCACGTCGACGTCCTCCGCCAGCGGCTCGACAGGAAAGATGCGATCGTCGCCCTTGAAGAAAGACGGCGGATTCGGGAACCGGCATTCGTCAGGCAGGGTGTCATCCCCGCCAAACCAACTCAGATCCCGTCCAAAGCGATCGCGATCCTTGCGGCCGAAGAGCTGAAAGACGTCGTTGGAATGATGGTCCTGGATCGTCCAGTTCGCGCCACGCTCCATCCAGATCGCCTGGTCGCCAATCAACACGGCCGTGCGCTCATCGGGCTTCATGAACGTGGACCAGAAGTCATCGCCGACACCGAGCTGCTTAACAAGAAAACGGAAATCATGCGTACCCCAGGCGGAACTGGGCGCCACATCGATCTCGCTCTGCCAACCGGTCGCCGGATAAAAGAAGCCGGCTGGATGCTGGTAATGCGCATAGGTCTGCAGGCACTCATCCAGGAATCCGGAAAGCTCCTCATCGGGCCGAAGGCGCAGGAAATCTGCAATGCCTTCCAGCGTGTCGCCCATGCCGGAGATCAGCATGGGTTCACGTACCTTTTCCCAACCCGCTGCGCCCTTGAAGTACAAGCGATGAAACCGCACACATCCATTCGTATCGGTCCACTTCGATCGCGCCACGTGACGACATAGCGCCCCGGCATGATCAAGATAGCGCTCCTCGCCATAGATCTCCGCGGCGAGAATCAGCGGCATGATCATCAGGCCGTAATACTCCGCCGGTTCCAGGATCCAGGGGTCGGCAGGTCCGCGAACCGTCCCTTCGCAGTCGTCGTCCGGCACACCCGGAACATGGAAGTGTTCGAGCATGCAGTCGATGTCTTCTGCGACCTCGTCATACCAACGCCGATCATCAAAGGCCTTGAAGTAGAGCAGCTTGCCCCAGATGCGCGTGTAGTCCTGGTTGCATACGCCGCCCTTGTTGGCGCGGCCGTGCCAGGCAAGATTCCGATCGTAGACGTCGCGGATGCAGGCGCGCAGGTTGCCGGAGATAAGGTCAGCTCCGCGCCATGCGGCCTCGGTCAAGGACACGTTTGCTATGGCATTGTGGATCAGCCCTACCTTGAGGCGTTCGCCCACCTGGAAACCAACGTGCCTGTAGTTCCCGTCCGGCTGAAAAGAATCCGTCTGGAACGCAACCATCGTCTCCAGCAGATGCTGCCCGTCGGCGTTCGGCTGCGCGTTGAGCGCATGCACCAATCCAGGAATCAGGCAACTGGCCCAGGTGCTGTGTCCGCAGGTGAAATCGTTCCAACGGTATGGGTTGCTGCCCCAGACCGAGTGGTTATGAAAGCCGAAGACGCGGCCGTCGGGCTGGATCCATGAATGGAGCCAACGGCCCAACGGCGCAACATCCGGAGACGGAGTCTTACCCGTCACTATTTTCCTGCTTGCAGTTTCGGTAGCGGTCAATCACCAAGAGAACGATTACCAGCACAGCAGCGCCCGACACCTGCCAAGGCCGTGGGAATAACCACGGCTTGAACTCGCGCAACCACTCGAGACCCGCAACTGCGACAGCGAAGAGAGCGCACACGACATACGGAAACAGTGGACCTTTCATGAACGTATCGCCTTCTCACGAGTTGATCGGGACCAGGCACGCACATTGATGGCAATTCCTGCGACCGAAAGCAATAGGCAACTATCGCGGCATGGTCTATCTTGCACGCAACTTTTCTTAAGGGGCAGTTAGATGAAGACTTTGAATCTCAACGGTGCCTGGCAGGTGCTCGCGCAGCCGCTCAGTTCCAGCGGCGAGCGCGGACTGAAGAAAACCAAGCGCGTGCGCGCAGGTTGGATCGCGGCCCGCGTTCCGGGCGAGATTCATCTCGACCTGATGCGGGCGGGCCTGATGCCCGAGCCGCTGGTTGGCACCAACGCCCCCAGCTGCCGCTGGCCCGAGAAGAAGTCGTGGTGGTATCGACAGCGATTCAAGGCCACGGCCGCGCTGCTGGCGCATGAGTGCCTCGACCTCGTCTTCGATGGCCTGGATCTGGATGCGCAAATCTTCCTGAACGGCAAGCTCGTCGGCGAGTCGAGCAACGCCTTCGTGCCCGTGGTTTTCAACGTGCGTCATCATCTCCGCCGCGGAGGCAACGAACTCGTCGTGCGCCTGACATCCGGCGTCGAGCGAACGGGCATCCCGATTAATCCAACGCCCTACACCAAGGAAGAGCCCTATCGCAACCGCTACTACCCGGGCATGCACGAACTGCGTAAGGCACAGTTCAGTCACGGCTGGGACTGGGTCGATTCGTTGCCCAACATCGGCATCTGGCGCGGGGTCCGGCTCGAGGCTCGATCCGGGGTGATATTGCACGACATCCGGCTCGACACCGTGGTCCATACGAAAGACGTCTACCTCAAGATGCACGCCATTGTCGAAAACCCACATCCGTGGGGTGAACGCGCATGCGTGCTGGAGATCTCGATCAAGCCGCCGCGCGGAAAATCCTTCCGGCGTCGCTACGACATCGATGCCGTGGTCGGCCGTACCGCCATCGAGGACTGGATTCCAATTCCGAACCCACAACTCTGGTGGCCCAGCGATATGGGCGATCAGCCGCTGTATCAAGTGACGGCAACCATTCGCATCGGAACGAAGATTGCCGATCAGCGTGCCTTCGAGATCGGCCTGCGCACGGTGGAGATCAATCGCGATCGAACACGACCCGGCCGCACGCGATTTGCCATTCGCATCAACGGCGAGGACGTCTTCTGCAAGGGTGGCAACTGGATTCCCTGCGACGCGATCGTCGCGCGCGCAACGCCGGGCCGCTATGAGCATCTCATCGCCGCCGCCAGAGACGCCAACATGAACATGCTCCGCATCTGGGGCGGTGGCATTTACGAAGATGACGCCTTCTACGCCGCCTGCAACCGCGCCGGCATTCTGGTCTGGCAGGACTTCATGTTCGCCTGCAGCGATTACCCGGATGATCGGGCGGCGTTCAGAAACGAGATGCGTGACGAAGCGGAAGCGGCGATTCGACGCCTGCGCCATCATCCCTGCATCGCCCTGTGGTGCGGCAACAACGAAAACCAGGAACGCCACGCGCATCTGAACCGGATGTACACCTTTGGGCGCGACCGCATGAACATCGGCGGACACCTCCTTTACAACCAGGTGCTCGCCGACGCCTGCCGCCATCTCGATCCCGAGCGGCCCTACTGGCCCGGCAGCCCCATGGGCGGCGAGCGGCCCACGTACGAGTACTCCGGCGACACGCACTGGTGGCACGAGGCCACGATGAACGCGGATATGAACCGCCGCATCCACCACGAAACCTATGACGAGTGCACGTCGGGATTCGTGAGCGAATACGGCGTCATCGGTCCCGTCCATGAGGCGTCGATGAAACAGTACCTCTCCCCGAAGGAAATGAAGGCGGGTTCACTGGCCCGCACGGTTCACACCAACACTTTCGAGCGTGAAACAATCCCTGCCGCGATCAAGCGCCACTACGCCGAACCCAAGGGGCTGGACCTGTCGGATTACATTCTCTACGGCCAGATGTTCCAGGCATTCATGTACGGTGGCTCGGTGGAGTCGCTGCGATTTCGCAAGCGCGACAAGCGTGACGATTGCCAGGGCGCGCTGATCTGGATGTACAATGACTGCTGGGGCGAAACAGGCTGGACGCTGATCGACTACTACCTGCGCCGCAAAGCCAGCTACTACTGGTTCAAGCGCGCATGTAGACCCGTGAAGGTCATCATCCGCCGGCGCGGGCGCAAGCTTGTCACACGCGTGGTCAACGACACGCTCGACTCGCTGCAGGGAACGGTCGAGATCGGCTGGATGCGTATCGACGGAACGGCGTCCGAGCGGCGCACGCGCAAGGTACGCATTCCGGCCAACGGCGCGGTCGAGCTCCCTGCGACAGGCATTCCCTCCCAATCGGAGCGCGATCCACGCGAATGGATTTACGCAGCAACCCTGCGCGGCAAAGGAATCGAAGCCGACCAGGCACTTTGGAAACTCGTGCCGTTCCGCGAACTCGCGCTGTCGCAACCTGATGTCACGGTCGTGAAGAAGGGCCGCCAAGTCACCCTGCAAAGCAAGGTCTTCTGCCACGGGGTGCACCTGCGCGACAAGGGGCGCGCGATCCTGTCGGACAACTATGTCGACCTGCTGCCGGGCGTACCCATGACCCTGCAACGCATCGACGGGAAAGCGGTGGATTCATTACGCTTTCACGCTGTCATTCCTGGATCGGACTAAGCGCGCAGCGTTTCGGCGAACATCGTTCAGGCCAAGTCGCGCGGCGCACCCATCGTGACGGCTGATTCGAATTTCGCAGGCTACGCGGTCGACACCATGCGACACGGACCTCTTCTCGCTGGTTCTCCCCGGCTCTGACCCGCAACACCCCGATGCCATCCGGAATTTGCATTGCGATGCGGAATCAATCGACTATGGTGGCGCGATGCTCAACCGGGACAGCTCACAGAAACTGACATTCGCGAACGGCATCACCCTCGAGCTCCTGCTTCACGGCGATCGCTTTCTTGGTATCGGCACCGTCGTGATCGGCGATACCGCGCTCCGCGCTGCGACCCAACCCTGGACCGTCTACGCCGAATCGGATGTGGGCTACCGCTTCGATTCCTTCCGTCTCGCGAGCGTCCGGTCGGACGAAAACGAAGCAACGCTTACACTCACGGCGCCGGGCACCTGGATGCCGCGCATCCAGGAGACCGACTCCATGTGCGATTCGCGAATCCGGACCCGCCGCGTGCAGCCTCCTGTCGCGACAATCCACTGGCACTTGCGGGCCATCACCGAGACAATCCACGGGGCGAACTGGAACGGCCTCGCGATGCAGATCGAAGTCAGCTCGCCGGGGGCACCGATCCATTGGCTACTCGAACATGGCACCTGGGAGATCGGAGGCGAGGCCGTGGGCTGCACGCTGATCCAACAGGATGTCACGAGCATCGATCTCGAGCAGACCGTTGAACGCGACAGCGTCTTCACCAATCGTGAACGATTCATCACGAACGATGATACCGGCGATGACGCGGTCAGTGGCCTGCCCTACGGCAGTTACCCAATGGACATGATGCCGCGCGGCGGCGGCGTCTGCCCGATGGACTTTCAGGTCAAAGACAACACCGTCCTGATTCACTTTGCGGAGAAACCCGACCTGACGCGTGCCTGCCACGAGAAGATGCGGGATGAAGATGTGATCCATTATCTGGATCGTCCCATGTTTGCGTTAACCGAAAACGCGGTCGCGCCCGAACGTAAGTTGCTGGTCTATCAACACCCGCAGGCGCTTGCGCGTCACGAGTGGCGCAACATCTGGATCGACGCCTTCACGGAGGTTCGTACACGTGTACAGACATCGTACGGCTACAAACATGAAATCCCACGCCCCATCGTCTGGGCTTTCATGTGGAATTTCGACCTGGACGCCTATGGGGCTCAATGGGTTGATCCACTGATCGAGGCACTGCCGACCTACAGGGAACTCGGCTACACCGATCTGTTCACGCACGGCGTCTTTGAGGGCACGTCGAACGATCCCAATATTCAGTTCGGCAACGTCTGCCTGAACTACGATTACCGCTATTGTGAAGAATTCGGAGGTCCGTCCGCCATGAAGCGGCTGTTCGACCGAGCACACGAACTCGGCATGAAGACCTGGCAATGGTTCGGCTTCTATCTCGCGCCCGACGCGCCGCTTCTGAACGAACATCCTGAATGGCGACTGCACATGGCTGATGGCGGCAACGTCGGTGGCGCGGGCAGCATGCGCTCCGGGTTCCGGGATTATCTCTGGGACCGTATCATGGCCATTCGCAAGGAGACCGGACTCGACGGCGTGTTCTGGGACTCCTATCAGAACACGGGACTGACGCGAATCGACTGGGGCAACGACGACAAGGGCACGCATACCGAGGAAATCTTTCGCTTTCAGGCTGACCTGCAGAAGGAAGGCATCGGCCAGCGCTGCGAGGTGGTCAGCACGATCGGAATCACCAACGTCGGCATCTACGGCTTCCAGAAAGACAGCGCGGCATGGGATATTCGTCGCCGCTGGTGGGATCGTACCGTCACGAACGACGACATCTTCGCCTGGCTGGATTGCAGCGTGGCGTTCTTTTCGCATGACACGTACACCGCCGACAAGTGCAGCCCGGAAGTCTATTTCTGGATGATGGGACATCGCTCCGTACCCACGCTCGACGCGTTTCCCTGGGGGCCCGAGACGGCCGACGGCAAACACGTGCCCACGCCGGGTCCGCGACTGCCGGGCGGCGATCTCGCCGAGGAATACGGCAAGGTGAACCATCTATACAACGCCGCCCTGCCCCATATGCATCGCATGCGCGTCACCAAGGGCGGACACTATACCCTCTGGCTGGACCAACAGAACGAACCCGCCGTCATCTGGGCCTTTCGCGATGCAACGCATGAGTGGACGGGCCCCGTCACTGATCTCGCCTCCGAAAACAGCTACGACGCAGGCGGCAAGCTTGAGCTGAAGGCCGGGCACGTGTACCGACTTGGCGATCGATAATTGCGAAGGAGCGCCATGAACCGGGTTCGGGAATCCTGTCTCGAGCGACAGACCCTTCCGTTCCGTCTCTTGCCTGAACTCGCCTCTTAATTAAAGCCGATCACGGTTCCGTTCGGCATCCTCTTGCTGGCCTGGGGGGTGTTGCCGTAGGCGCCAAGGTTAATGCGCCTGCCGCGTGGCGGTGGCTCGCGGCTATGATCCGCCGCGGGGTCCCCGGCGTCGATGCAGGGACTACTGACATTGTCCCCGATAAAGACATCACCCGGCGTCCAGTGTCCGCCCCGGCTCTTGAGGTGGAAATCCGTGGCAGAGACGAACAGGGGATCGACCATCAGGCTATTGGCTTCGGTCAGCCCGGCCACACCGTCGTAGACGTAAGCCGCCGTGGTCGGATCACCGGACAGGCTGTTGTAGTTCAAGTTGGCCGTACCGCCGAGAATCGAGATGTCCGCGCCGCGGGTGGGTGCCGTGTTCGACCACAGGATACAGTTGTGGAGGTCCAGGCTGCCGGCGCCCAGATAAAAACCGCCGCCATCGTCCAGGGACGAGTTGTATGCAACGGTGCCGTTCGTCAAGCTGACGCTTCCGCCCGTGATGTAGAAACCACCGCCCTTCTCGGACGTATTGTCAATGCTGCTGCCGGCGACGACGCAGTTCCGAAGGTGCAGGCTGCTGCCGCTGGATTCCACGTAGAACGCGCCGCCATCGTCACCCGATTGACTGGCGGTGATGGCGCAGCGCTCCATGGTCACCGCCGCGCTGCTGTAGAGACGCAAGGTTCCTCCGCCCGTCTGCGAGCTGGAAGCGTTGCGATCTGCCTGGTTCCCAGAGAACCTGCAATCTGTGAATTCCGCCACGGCGCTATGCGTCAGGGTTCCCGCGCCACCGCCACTATAAGGCTGGGCATGCCCACCCTGCAAAGAGACCTTGTTGGCTGCGAACGTGCAGTTCGTGGCCGCCAGCGTTCCGCCGTGGATATAGAATCCGCCACCGCGGGATCCCCTGTTGGGATTCGTCCCGCCGGAGTAGGCATTATTGGTGAACACGCAGTCCGTCATCTGGACCGCGGCGTTAATCGCATACAGGCCGAACCCACGCGCGTAGTAAGCACTCGGTCCGCCCGTGTTGTTCACGAATGTAGCGCGTGTCAGGCTCGAGGTGCCGCCTGATACATAGGCGCCGCCGCCGTAGCCGTCGGCGACCTGCGTCATGGCACACGAGTCGATTCGGGAGTCCACCAGCTCCAGCGAACTGTGTCCCACGGCATAGATCCCACCGCCATCGTTGCGGAAACCGTTTGATATCACCAGGTGGTCCATCAATACATCGCCGGCCGTGATCTCGAAACCCCCATGAGTCCCCTGTCCGTCGATAATCGATTCACCTGTCAATGCGCGGTCGATCAGCTGGGCTTCTGTGCCATTGAATCCCCCGTATATGTTGAGGCTCGCGGTAATCTCAAAATAGGTAGTGTTGGAATACGTACCCTCGGCAATCCAGAGATCGTCACCCGCCCCCGCCGTGGCCAGCGCGTTGGTCAGCGACGTTGCCTGCGCCCACGAACTCCCATCGCCGCCGCCGGACGTCGTAACGAACTTCGTATCGGCGTCTGCCGAGAATGCAAGCAGGAGTGCTGCCAGTAGACAAGAAATGCGTCGCATGCCTCTACAATACCTTAAACGGGGGAGCGTGACAAAAGGTGTCGCACATTCCCGCGACGGTCGAGACATTGACGATTGTCAACCAGCCGCTAATGAAAAAGCCGCTGACTTGCACGAAGCGATGCTCTTGCCCGCACCGCCGAACACCGGGAACCCTGAAGCATGGACGCCCCGCGTCCCCTGGGTCAGGGAGCCTCTTCCGCCCGCCAGGTGAAGGACGTGCCGTAGCGGTAGTAGAAGAAGCCACGACCGCTTTCCAGAGACACCGGCGGTATAACCGTTGAACCCTTGATGTACCACTGGTCGTTCGTACTCAGGTAGAGCGCATAAGAAATATCGCCGTCTACCATGAAGAGCCGGTCGGAGTTGTTCCAGTCGGTACCGCCATGTCCACCCCGGGCTCCGAATCCCCAACCGACAGGACTCTCGCTTCCTGCCTGACGCGCGGCGAACGGCCATGTAAACAGCGTCCACAGGTTCGTTACGAATGTCATCTCCGACGAATTCGTCACTGCAACACCCGTCAGTATCGCATTGGTTGATTCTGGTCGACCCGGAGCAGGCGTCTTGATGTAGAAACCCTGACCGACCGGAATCGCATTGGAAGCCACGCTGCTCGCGCCAGCCGGGTGCCATACACTGCTCGCATCCAACCAGACGCTCGACCATCCACCCATGCCACCGGGCCCCCCGGTTGCGTACCAAATGTAGGCATTGTCCGCCAGGGCCTCTATATTGTTGCCCTGCAACCCGCTCGTGATTTCGGCACCGAGTTCGCCGTAAAGCCGATTACCATCCGCGCCCTCGAATACGAGCGGCACGCCGACCGCATGCCAGGTGTTGGACCCGCGCTTCTGCTTCTGCAAGACCCACACGCTGGGATTCGTCGTCATGGTGCCGCCGTCCTGCTCAATCAGTTGGTAGTAGCGGCTCGTGACAGATCCGTCATTGATCACGCCCGTATCGGTGAACGTATACGTTCCGCCCGCCGGATTCACTTCCGTATCCCGCAGCGTGCGTGTCGCATCGCCGTCATTATCGCCGGAATAGAGATAATAGGTACGCGTCGCGTCACCCACGACCGTCAAGACATTGTCTCCCGCGGATGTCACGGCATTGGTAATCGCAAAGTCGAGGCTCGCGCCGCCCGGCGTCTTGGACGCCTGTGCGGTGTTGCCATACGCACCCAGATTGACCCGGCCGCCGTTGAATGACGGCTCGTTGGCGAAGGCGCTCGCCGGATCACCCACGTCGATCGCCGGACTGTCTTCCGGGTCGGTCGTGACAAAGGTCTGCGTGGCCGGGTCGTAACGACCTGCCGTGCTCTTGATATGCAGATCGGTGGCGCTCGCGAACAGCGGGTTGGTCACCAGGATTCCCAGGCCAAAGCCCGCGACACCGCTGCTCTCCGTGTACGCGTAGGTCGAACTCGTGCCCGAAACGGAGCTGTAGCGGCTCGTGACGGTGCTGCCGGATCCGCTAACGAATATTTCCTG
>CAJWTS010000064.1 GCA_913047795.1 uncultured Verrucomicrobiota bacterium
ATTGAGACGCGGTGGCGGAATGACGATTTCGAAACCACCCATCTTCGCTTTCTTGTCGCGCTTCTGCCGGGCTGCAAGGTGCTCGATAGGGTTATTGACTATGTGGGTTAAGCTGTGCCATGCAATCCGTGATCAAAACAACTCCATCTACTTACGGGAGACGGAACCAATGAATCTGACGCCGGATGCCGTGGCAGATTACAAGAATGCAGGCTACTACATGGCAGAGGGCTTGCTGAGCAGCGACGAATGCTCGCAAATCCTTACACGCGGCATGCAGTTGATCGAGCCCGGATCGGAAGCGCCCAACCGGGTCTTCATGCCACATCGCGAGGATCCCTGCTTCATGGGATGCTTCAAAGACCCACGCATCGTGGAGATCGCGGAGGAACTTGTCGGCGGAACGCTGCTTGGCGCCCAGACCATGTTCTACATCAAACCGGCCGGCAGCACGGGACACGGATGGCACCAGGACAACCTGTATCTCTGTAGCAAGCCGGATCCGTGCATCGCGGCATGGTGCGCGCTCGAGGAAATCACCGAAGAGAACGGTGCTCTACGCGTCTTTCGCGGCTCCCACCAACTCGGCCTGCTCGACATGGTTCCGCATGACGATTCCCGGTTCGGGAATCATGATCAAACCGTCCAGCCGCCCGAAGGATGCGAGGATACGCTTGTACTCATGCGGCCAGGAGACGTGCTCTTCTTTGACGGGATGCTGATCCACGGCTCATATCCCAACACGACCAGCGACTCCAAGCGTCCCGCCTACATCGCGCACTACGTTCCAGAGTCCTCGACTTCAAACGACGAGAACTACGAGCGTAGCCAACTTCGTTGATTCGGCGGCCGGTTACCAGATCGTGGACGAGCTCTGCCGAATGCTGTTCCAGCTACACGCGGCGCCCTGCCCATCACTCAATCGAAGCAGGCTGCCAGGCATCTTTCCGTCGTGATCCGTCGTCGCGTGTGCGACGTTGTCGGCGATCGCGCCTATTCGATCAGGTTGCTCCGAATCGCTGCAATCTGATCGGGTGTGATGCCCGTGTCCAGAAGGTATTGCTCGGCCTGACGGTTGACCGTGTCGTCCGGTGCCGCGGCACGCAACACACCGAGCAGGTTCTGAAAGTTTTCCGAATCGCGCGAGCGTGTCCCCCAGATCGAAAACGTGGTCAGCTCGAACTCAAGGGCGAGGTCCTCGAATCGCTTGCCCAATACGGCGCCGAGTAGAAAGGCGACGGTGCCTCCGCGATCGGCACCACCCCAACAGTGGAAGTACAGGGGATAGTTCGCGGCATCCGCGAGCGCCGTGAAGATCAACCGGTATTGTGCCTTCTGCTCTTCGGTGGCGATATGACCATAGGGCAGGACGGGAATGTGCAGCCAATGGACCTTGTCGGTGTCGAGCACCGGTCCGGCAACCTCACCCGTACCGCGCAGATCGAGATCGGTTCGAATTCCCAATTCATCCTCCAGCACACGCCGTCCTTCGTCTGAGATGATAACGTGCGAATCCATCTCGGAGCCCCGGTAGATGAGCCCTTGACGCACGGCGCAACCGTTGGGCAGGGACCATCCGCCCACGTCGCGTACGTTGGTGATGCCGGCTACGTTGATCCAACGTGGTGTTGCCGCGTGTGTCGTGAAGGATCCCACGCGCGACGCAAGTGCCTGATCTTCGTCACCGTGCGTTCGTACCGACCAATAATACGTGGTGCCGATGTGCAGATGAAGGGCCTCGGCTCGTGGCTCGCGCAGATCGCTCAGAACGAGAGGCTCGCGCATGTCTGCGTACCGGGAGATCGTGAGCTCATAAATGCGGTTGCCGTTGCTGTCGGCATCCGTTTCCCATGCGAAGGAGACCGATTGGGCAAAGCTTCGATCTTCACCGCTGCTTGTGAGATTATCCCACACGATGGGCTCGGCACTCTCGCCGTGGGTGGCCGCATTCGCCATCGGCGAGAGGCATTGCTGCAGCGGCGGCGTTACCGCTCGCTCGGCCGGTTGAATCAAATGTATGTGCATGCTCATGTACGTTGCATATGAGGATCGCATATAATACAAACAATCGATGACAACATCGAGAACGCAGAGTGATTATGATCCGTATTAGGCCGACAGAGACCCGCTTCGTGGATATCCGTCACGAAGGCTGGGGTCTGGACTGGTCGATCCAGTTCCCGGAGGCGATTGTGTCGGCGGAGGGTTCGGCAATGTCGTGGGAGCCGATCCACCCGGACTGGGAACAGGACGAGTCCGGCGCGTGGCGCTATGCCTGGCGCACAACAAAGGGGTATCTGGAAGGGCTCCAGCACGTCGACGCCGGTGATTTCGTGATGGGCCTCGCGCTAGAGGCGGGGATCTGGGTCGACGGGGATGATGTTTGCACCGAGTTGACGATCAGTAATGAATCCGGGGAGCCGTTCCACGAGGTCCGCTCCGAGGGCGGCTGTTTCCAGGCGCGCTCTGATGTATTTTGCGACCACGACGAGGTGGCGCGCAGTTATGTGGCAGTGGGGAGCAAGATGGTCTCGATGACAACGCTGCACCGGACCGAGCCTATTCGTGCACTCTACCACAGCGCGAAAGACCAGGACGACTCGCACAATTGGAAGTGGTTCTGGGGGCGTAGCGACAGCCGAATCGATGTGCCGGCTGTCCTCGGCGCCCTATCGACGGACGGCACGAAAGCCGTTGCCATCGCCTACGAGCAGTCCGTACGCGGCATGCAGAACGCAGACGATCATCATTGTCTGCACAGTTGTCCGCGCTTCGGCGATCTCGCGCCGGGCGAGTCCGTCACGCGGTGCGGCTACATCCGATTCGGGGACGATATCGCTGTACTCGCCGACGAGTTGCGCGAGAAGGTTGGCGCTTAGTCTTGCTCGAGTTGCGTACGCCGAGTCGTGGGTTGTATTCCAGTGGCTGAGCGCGGCTGGGATTGAATGGAACAGTCACAGTGGAGTAGACACAATGCCGAGCAAGGAAGAGGTCGAGTTTTTCTGGGAGCACGGATATCTCCATATTCCCGGGGTTTTCACGGCGGATGAGATTGACGAATTGTCTGACGAGATGAACCGCCTGATGTCGGAGTGGGCGAATCGTGACAAGGGTTGGGTCGGACCGTGGCGCAAGGTCTATATGGACGAGGAAACCGAAAAGAAGTCACAACTCGTGGCGATGCACGATCTCTGGTACTACTCCGCCGCCTGGATGCGCGCGGTGACGAACCCGCGCCTCGTGGGCGCGATGGTGGGCTTGCTCGGCGAAGACGTGGAACTGCATCATTCCACGATGCACGTCAAGCCGCCCTCAACCGGTCATCCGTTTCCCACGCATCAGGATCACGCGTTCTATGGGCATAGCGACAATCGATATGTCGATTGCCTCGTGCACCTCGATGACACCTGCCACGAGAACGGCGAGATCCGATTCATGGACGGGTCGCACAAGCAGGGTCCGCTCGAGCACGTGACCGTCAGTCCGGACGGCAGTGGGTCTGATCCGCATCTTCCGACGGACGAATACAAGCTCGAAGACACCACTCCCGTGCCGGCCAAACGCGGGGATGTTGTCTGCTTCAACATCTACACCATTCACGGTTCCTTCATTAACCAGACCGATGCCGCCCGGCGCATGGTTCGCGTCGGTTACCGTCATCCGGAGAACACCCAGCAGTTCGGCCAGAGCGCCAACCGGCCGCCGGTCATGGTCAGCGGTCAACGCCGCCGGCAGGACGATCAGGAACTGTACACGACCGAGGTGACCATGGTCGAAGAAGCGCCCACCTCGCTATAGTTCGCGACTTACCAGTCGTAGTGCGGGACCTTGAGCCACTCGCCGTCCTTCAGGGCCGACTCGTGCGCGACGATTCCCGGCACGGTCATGTTCAGTGACCATGCGATGTTGATCAATGGATCGCGATCTTCGAGGATCGCCGTGACGAATTCATTGGTCAGGTAGCCGTGCGAACCGCCATGGCCACCCGGGTCCATCCCATCCGGGAGACGCGGCTTCCAGAAACGCGAGACATCACCGAGCTTCTCCTTCGGGCTGAACTCTGTGCCGATCACCGTGCCCAGTTCGCCGTGTACGAGCCCGAAGTCGCCATGCGACCCGGCCGCGCCCCAGCAGCAATTCATGCGCGAGCTACCGCCTTCGTCGGTCTTGAACAGCGCGGTTTCGCTGTCGAAGGGATTGCCGTAGCTGTTTCCGTCGGGTTGAAACCAGGAAATGTTTCCACGAAATCCGAGACAGGCGACATCGGTGTAATAGCCGCCCGTAACGGCGATGTAATAGGCCGTGGAATGCGTTGGGTACCATAGCGGCGGCGGGCCCACGCGCCAACTGCCATGCGAACCGAGCGGCTCGGGAAAGTAGTGATAGTAGTGCCCCTCGGAGTAGATGATGCGGCCCAGCAATCCGGCGCGATACGTTTCCCGCATCAGGTAGCAGTCCGAGTGATACGCCGAGGTCTCGAACATCATGTACTTCAATCCACTGCGCTTGACCGCCTCGTACAGCTTGTCCGCGTCTTCCAGTGATCCCCACACCGCCGGCACGCAGCAGCCGACGTGCTTGCCGTGTTCGAGAGCCAGCAGGCTGTGTTGGAAGTGGCTCGGCGCATCGGTCGCGATCATCACGGCTTCGACGCGATCGTCGCGCACCAACTCCTCGAGGGAGGGATAGGTCGTGGAGCAGCGTGTCGACTTTGCCATCTCCGCGCAGCGCGCCGGGTCAATGTCGGTAACGGCGACCACCTCGACATTGGGATGGTCCTGGAAGCCGAAGGCGGCGCCGAATTTGCATACGCCGTGACCAGCAATGCCGACCCGGAGCACGCGATCGGAGACCGGTTTCCACGGTTGATCCTGCAGGCGGCCGGGATCCATCTCGTCGAACCCCTCAATCTGTCCTTGTTCGTCAGCTGTCATGATTAATACCAGTCCTCTTCCGGCCCGCTCGCCGGTGGTTTGCCCTCGTCCAATGTGTCAAGCACATGCATGTCTTGCGTCGATATCTCGAAGTCGAAGATGTCCGCATTCTCGCGGATCCGTTCCGGCCGGCTGGACTTAGGAATGACCGCGAGGCCCTCCTGAACCTGATGCCGAAGCAAGATCTGCGCGGAACTCTTACCATACTTCTCCGCGAGTTGCACGAGTTGTGGATCGTCCAGACGCTGACCCCGGTTCAGGGGGCAATAGGCTTCGGCCAGGATACCTTTCTGGCGGCAGTATGCGACCCACTCGGGCTTCGTATTGAAGGCGTGGCGCTCGAACTGGTTCACCGCCGGCACTTCATCCGTGCGCTTGAAGAATTGCTGATCGAAGCGGCGCGGGCTGAAATTGCTGACACCGATCGAGCGAATCAGTCCCTCGTCGCGCAGGCCCTGCATCACTTCCCAGGTTTCCTCGGTGCCTTCGCGGACCGGCCAGTGGATCATGTAGAGATCGACATAGTCGAGAGCGAGCTTGCCGAGGCTTGTTTCGAACGCGCGGCGCGCCGAATCGCACCCGAAGTCCGTGGGCCAGATCTTGGTCGTGATGAAAAGCTCTTCACGATCGATTCCGCTCTCGCGAACGGCTTTGCCGACGGCCACTTCATTCTCGTAGAGCTTCGCCGTGTCGATATGCCGATAATCGTATTCGAATGCGGCATGTATCGCGGCGACGCATTCAGCCTCATCGGTTATCTGGAACACCCCAAGCCCCAGCAGCGGCATCGCATGTCCGCTATTCAATGTAACTCGGGAATGAATGTCCATGGCCGAAAGCTTTGTGAATGTGAATCCTTGCCGGCGCGAGGTTACCGTTCGGTGACAGACACGGCGTCGCCTTCCGGACTGATTTGCAGGTCCTGACCGGCTGCCTCGAGGCTCCATCCGTCATCGCCGTCTTTGAATATCCAATCGCTCCCATCGTGCTCGCCGTCGACCCGCAGGCCGAAAAGGAACTCGAACTGCTCCGCCTTCCGGAATGGCGAGAAGCTACGGTAGCGCATGGTTTCGGTCACATCCTCCTGGGTGAGTTCTTCCAGGTACGTGCTGTCGCTTTTCACGTCCGCCGAACGCCAGCCCATGGCCCGGTCAGGCAAAAAGGGCACGACCGCCAGGGTGACGCCGCTGTTCTCGATGACCGACACGAGCCCCTCGGACCGAATACTGCCGGCGTAGTGCAGCAGCCATTCGGCATGCCGCTCACCTTCGCATTCCACGACGTCGCGGATCACGATCGTGTCGGGTCGTAGAAAAAGCACCGTGCGCACGAACTTCTTGAGCAGATCCGGATAGGTCTTCGAGGCGTCTGCAGTCACCCTATCCCATCCAGGCCCGCTCTCCAGCGAGCGGATGCATCCGGCGTAATCCTTCCCGAAGGTCTGACCCTGCCCGTCGATCAGCAGGGTGTTGTGTCCAACGGTCGCAAGGCCGTCCCAGTTCCAGCGAAGACGTTCGTTGTCAAAGAATCCCAGCAGGTGGCCGTAGCGCCAGTAGCCTTCGTCCTTCACGAGCCACTGTCCGCTGGATTCGATCACGAAAGACCCGGCGTCAAGGTGGCTGTGCGGGACATCCGATGCGCTGCACTTCACGCCCACGAAGGTGTCGTGCTCGCCCCAGCCGCTACGCATCGTCGCGACCCCGCTGGTCGGAAACAGGGCGGTGGCCCTTTCGGGTTCTCGTGACGGCGCGGACTCGGGCGCATAGGCGAGATACTCCGGCGTGTCCGCCGGAAACATCCGGGCCACGTACATCCAGTCCTCGCGATTCATCTCCGTGGCCAATCGCGCAAGCCCTTCGCTCTGCATGGGTTGGACGCAAGCCCTGTTGTCGTTGAAGTTGAAGACGCTTTTGCCCGGCGTTGCCAGCATCATCGTGTAGTCGCCGGTCGTTTCGAATGCGGGGTGTTCGTAGAGATTGACCGCGCCATCCGTGAGCCGTCGCAGCGCCGTCGCATACTGCATTCCCATGTTGAGTGTGCCGATCCAGTAACTGAAACCCTCGGGCCAGTCGCCTTCGGGTGGCACCCGGTCCAGGAGCTCCAGCACCCCCTGCGCGGCATGGACGAGCACTTCGCGCGCCTCGGGAATCTCCTCGACGAACTCGCACACCACAAGTCCGGTTTCGCCGTAGCACATGATCTTCCAGTTGCTTTCGTGCTCCACCCCGGTCCACCACTCCACTCGCTCGCGAACGGAGTCGAGAAACGGGAGGATCAGTCGCTGTCGCACGCCTTCTGCGACTTGCCGCGATTCCTCAGCGGAGTATTCCGGCGCCAGCATGTCGTGCGCACGCGCGATCCATGACCCGATATTGGTCATCACCTGGCAGGTGTGCTTGCAGAATTCGCGATGCGCGGGATACATCCAGTTTTCTATGCCGAGCAGTGCATCGATACGGCACTTCGACCAGGCGGCAAATTCCGCGTCCCGAAGAAAGAAGTAGCCCATGGCAACGATATGGGCGTACGAGGCCCTGACATAGGTCGTGTGTTCCTCGACGTCATCCGGAGGCTGCGCAACGATCTCACGACAGCGTTCCTGCAACGCCTCCAGCATGCCGTCGCGGCTCGTGGCGATTTCCCGGATGCGCTCAGCGTCGTGGGTGCTGAACAGCAGGCTGGTTTCCCCGGCGGGCTTCCGAAGTTCGACCTGCGCCAGGCATTCCCGGATCGGCTCGAAATCGAGCCGGGTCCGTGTTTCGGTTTGGAGCGAATGCGACATGCTATCTTTTGTATATGCGGGCATCATCCGTCCGTGTCTAGCGCAAAGGCGGACCGACGATCACGCCCCGCGGGCGCGGGCAAGGGCACGGGTTTGGTGAGACGACGGACATCTTTAGTGACCATCCCTGCGAAAGTCCCGTTTCTCGAGGTGGGCTGCGTTCGGGAAACCGGGCTTCACCCCAGGCCCAGACACGCGAACAGTACGACCACCAACGCGACTTGCAATCGCCTGGTCCTGCAGGGACAGAGCGTTCGCCGCATTACACGCTGGTAATCAACTCGGGAGATTTGCAGAGTAGGTGATACCACTCTCGGGGACCGGTCACCCCGTAATCAACGACTAACAAATAACAGCCAATGCCCCGCATCATCGACCTCAGTCAGGAGATTTTTCACGAGGCGCCGTCACTGCCGCCGTTTCCGCCCGTGCAGGTCTTCCCGCATATTACGCACGAGGAAGTCGACGGGAAGCCGGACGCGTCGTCAGACTCGGCGATCGTCAACACGCTGATCCTGCACGATCACTGCGCCACGCATGTCGACGCCTTTTCGCATTTTCACTACGCGCCCCAGGGACGCGAGGACACCATCGACACCATGCCACTCGAGATGTTCTACACGCCGGGTATTTGCGTGAACGTGAATAACTATGCCGCGGGCGACCTGATCGGTGTGGACGACATCGAAGCGGCTCTCTCGTCCGATGGCCTGGAGATTCGGCCCAACGATACCGTGCTTTTCCACACCGGGCACTACAACCGATGTTTCGGGACAGAGGCGTTTATGCAGAGCTGGCCGGGTCTGGCCGCTGAGGTCGTGCCGATGCTGGCCGAACGCAAGGCCGCTGCATTTGGCGTCGAGTCACCCGCACCCGGTATCATGGACGTTTCCAACGCGGACCTTCACCGCCTCTGCGGCGAGCTGCGGATCACGCACTACGAGAACCTGGCCAACCTGGAGCAACTCGTGGGGCAGGGCCGGTTTCGTTTCATCGCCTTTCCGCTCAAGATCCGGCGTGGCGCCGGTTCGCCCGTGCGCGCCGTGGCCGTGTTCGACGAAGAGCCGGTCGCGTAGTGGCCGTTCGTCGCTCGCCCTGACATGCTGCGTTGGAGGCGAACACGCGGCCTCACGCGATCAAAGGGAACCCGTAACTCCGGACTTGCGTTCCTGGCTCCATTACAGAGAGTGAGCGTATGCCCCACGCATTCCGTGACATTGCCCGCCTGCCGTTACCCGGCGACAACGCTGCCATCGCCACGCAGCGTCTCGAGGCTGGAGCCGTCGTTGAAACGGAGAGTGGTGGGGTGGTCACGCTTTCGCACACGGTGCTCGAAGGCCACCGTTTCGCGGTCGAACAGATCGCGCCCGGCGACTACCTTCTTTCGTGGGAGCTTCCCTTTGGTCATGCATTGACGGCGATCGCGCCCGGCGACTATGTCTGCAACCAGAGCGTGCTCGACACGCTTGCGATTCGCAGTTTGGATTTCAAGCTTCCGGCGGAACCCAACTTCGAGGACGGCATCCCCCGGTTCGAACTGGACGCGGCGAACTTCCAGCCGGGCCACCAGATCGACCTTCGCGACGATCCACCCGTCTTCGAGGGCTATGACCGTGGCGCACGCGGGGTGGGGACGCGAAACTTTATCATCATCCTGGCCACGTCTTCACGCACGTCGGGGTACGCGCACCTGCTTGCCGAGCGGTTGCAGGGCGCGGCGGCTGGAAACATCGACGGCATCGTCGCCGTGACGCACACCGAGGGTGGTACGCACGAGACGCCCAATAACGCCGACCTACTGCTGCGCACGCTCGCCGGTTTTGTAACGCACCCCAATGTGGCCGCCGTGCTGGCGGTCGACTACGGCCGCGAGTCCATCACGAACGACGCGCTGCAGGACTACCTGGTTGCGAGGCGGTATCCGATCGACGATATGCGGCACCATTTTCTTTCACTTGAGGAGGATCTGTCGTCGGGCCTGGAGGCCGGGGAGCGGATCCTGCGCGGCTGGCTGGAACCGGTCGGACGCATGGCGCGTAGCGCGCAGCCACTCGCGAAACTCAAGATCGCGTTGCAGTGCGGCGGATCCGATGCCTTCTCCGGTATATCGGGCAATCCGCTCGCGGCCTGGGCTGCGCGCGAGTTGATCCGTTGCGGCGGATCGGCCGTGCTGGCGGAGACCGATGAGCTGTGGGGCGCCGAATCGTACGTCCTGAATAACGTGTGGAATCTGGAGACTGCGCAGGCGTTCCTGGCGATGATGGAAGGATTCGAAAAGCACGTCGCCGCGCATGGATCGTCGTTCGAGGGCAACCCTTCCGGCGGAAATAAGTATCGCGGCCTATACAACATCGCGCTGAAGTCGCTCGGCGCCGCGACGAAGCGTCATCCCGACGTTCGCCTCGATTACGTGATCGACTATGCCCAACCGTTGACGCAGCCCGGCTACTATTTCATGCACAGTCCCGGGAACGACCTGGAGAGCATTGCCGGGGAGGTCGCGACCGGTTGCAACCTGGTCTACTTCGTCACCGGTAATGGATCGATCACGAACTTTCCCTTCGTGCCGACGATCAAGATCATCACGACGACCCGTCGCTACGAATTGTTGCGTGCGGACATGGACGTCAATGCGGGTGCCTATCTCGACGGCGAGCGCATGGACAAGTTGGGGCACGATCTCTTCGAGCGGACCGTTGACGTTGCGTCCGGAACGCGCACAAGGGGCGAACACGCGGGACATGCCCAGGTCTCGATCTGGCGTAACTGGCAACAGCGCGACGGCAGCCGACTTGCGGAGATCCTTGCCGCGAAACAACCGGATGGCGAACCAATACCGATCAAGGTTCCCGGTGATATCCCGGACGTTGGCATAAAGGCGATTCGATCCGGGGACGGGTATGTCACGGATCGGATCGGTCTGATTCTGCCGACAAGTCTCTGCGCGGGACAAATCGCGCGCATGGGCGCGGAGCGATTGAACGCTGCGGGTCTGGGTCGCGCGCAGGGCCTGTCGCGCTTTGCCAGCCTGGTTCACACGGAGGGTTGCGGTATGTCGGGATTCGCCCTCGAGAACATCTACAATCGAACGCTGCTTGGCTACCTCGTGCATCCACTCGTCGAGTCAGCACTCCTGCTCGAACACGGCTGCGAGAAGACGCACAACGACTTCATGCGCAATGAACTGGAAGAGCAGGGGATCCCGGTTGATCGCTTCGGCTGGGCCAGCGTGCAGTTGGACGGCGGGATCGACAAGGTTCTTGGCCGTATAGAGGACTGGGCACGCGGCGGGGTTGCCAAGCTGATGCCCGTGGAGTACGAGGTCACGGGTCTGGACGCTTTGCGGATCGGGATCTTCAGTGCCGGACCGGCCACACCCGAGATGGCGGCGAGCCTGGCGCGATTGACGGGATGGATCGTCGGCGCGGGCGGGACGGTGGTGCTTCCGGAGGAGGATGCCTTGCTTCAGTCTCGGACCTTTCTCGATGCGCTGGTGGGCGGAACGCCGCCCGGGGCGAGTCTTGCCATGGCGCAGCGATTCGATGCGAACGGGTTCCACGTCATGTCCGTTGCCGGCGAAGACAGCACGGAGATCGTCACCGCGCTCGGTGCGACCGGGGTCGAGATCGTGTTGGCACACGTCGACGAGCATCCGCTCCAGGGCAACCCGATTCTTCCGCTGGTTCAGGTTGCCGACGGGACCGGCCGATTCGACGAAGACATGGATCTCGTGCTTGCCGGGGACGCGTCCGCCTGGCCGGGGAAACTATTGGAACTTCTCGATCAAACGGCCTCACGCGAGACGATCGCGAAGGCGGATGCGGCGGGTAACACGAGCTTCCAGATCAGCCGCGGGTTGCTCGGCGTTTCGACGTAGCCGCCTCGCGCGGATGGATGCGGGTTAAAGGGTGCACGTTCAGCGGCTCAGTCCTTCGGGGAGGGACGCACGTCTTCAACAAAGTACAGTCCGATCATGAGTAGGGCCATGGCGACCCCGGCAAGGATGAATATGACCTGGAAGAGGTCCATCTGCGCGCCCAGGACCTGGGTGTGCCAATGTGGGCCGAGGTGACGATCGAGCGCGCCGGCGATCAGGGGCGAGAATCCGGCACCGCTGTAGAATAGGATGCTGGCCAGGGACATGAAGAAGGCCCGGCCGCGGTCCGGCGCCAGGTGAAAGAGTTGTACCGAGCAGGCCACGCCCGCCGTGGCCAGCATGGCCCCGCACAACGTGGTCGCGATCGGCATCAGTCGTCCGGCCTGCGCATGGGGAAGATAGCCGATGCCCGCCACGCCGAAACTGACCAGGCACAACACGATATGCGCAAGGACGAAGGTTCGTTTGGTTCCGAAATGATCCGACAGCATGCCCGCGATGAGCAAGGCCAGGATGTAGCCCAGCGTTGTGCCGCCGTAAACCAACACGTTTTGGCCTGTCGGGAAACCCATGCGCTCCATGTAAAGCACCAGCGGCGCCCCCAGGAAACCGGAAACGAAGATCAGGGAGGAGAAATAGATGCAGAAAACGAGCACCTCGCGTCGTGAAAGGATATCCTTTACGTAACGTTTCCAGTCAGCGTAGTCATCATCGCCCGGGGCGGGCGCCTCCGGGATCTGCGTAATGAAGAAGTGGCGTGTGAAGAACAGCACCAGACCGAGAGCAAAAACAATTTGGAAGCGCCAGAGTTCCGGTTGATCACCCAGGAATAGACCGCTCAGCACGATCGCGACAAAACTCGTGCAGCTCCATGATGTCCGCATCTTGCCGAAGAACCTGCCGCGCATGCCCGCCGGGACCAGGTCGTGCAACAGCGGAAACCAGAAGGTGGTGCCGCAGTTCAGCGAGAGGATGCCGATTGACGCACAGATCAGAAACACGAGCACCCGGGTGCCGGGATCAAGCGTCAAGAAGGTCATGGCCAATCCGAGTGACATGGCCACGCCGCAGCCGAACCAGCAATCGAGCAGGGTCTGTTTGCCACGCTTCGGCGGGACAAGAAGTGACACGGGAAGCATCATGAACCGGGTCATCATGAGCACCGAGGCCATAAACATTGCCTGGAAATCGGAACCTCCCAGGCGTTTGATGAAAAGAACCCCGAAAGCGGATGCAGTCAGGAGTTGGATGAGAATAGCGCCGACGCCCTGACCCACGTAGGCCATGCGCATGCCGTGCGTTCGGTCCTCTGGCGTCAGGGCAGAGATGTGGGAAGCGCGATTCATCGAACGGTGCGCGGAGATCGGAGCGTGCGAGTTCCGGCCGGGATTCTGATCACTCTGCACTAACCATGATCTGCCGTGTTTCAGAATTGTCGCGGTAGATGAGATCGGTCCCTTCCATGTCTACCGGTGGAAGGGTTTGCGGCGCGCGCTGGAGATCGAGCTCGACTCGCACATTGTCGAACCGCAGTTCCGATTCCGGTCGGACCTTGAACAGGACGAGCTCCAGGTCCAGATCATAGAGGACCGGGGCCGGTGGCGGCAGAGTCAACGCTCTCGTGAAGTCGAAGATGATTTCGAAGCTGTCTTCGCAGTCCGTTCGCTCGGTCAGGATCCCGCCGACGTTGAGTTCCGTCTCTTCGCGATGTAGCAGCAGCTGGACCTGGCCGTCCTGCGGCGTGCGGAAACCGGACGCATACATGCGGCCGCCGACGATGGCCCAGGGCACTTGCCGCTGGAACCGTTGCGAGAATGATTCCCCTTCACGCTGGGCGCGGATGGTTTGACCGGGGATTTGCAGCGTGCCGCCGGCAACGTAATCCCCGCACGGCTCGACCATGAAAACCTCGTTCTGATGGGGGTAAAATCGCGCCCGTTCGTCGCGGAACCAACGGATGGTCTCGCCGGGCAGCAGGTCGAAGGCCATGCTGTGCAGTTCATCTTCGCCCGGCAGGTCCGGGTGCCAGACCTGGTGTTTGGCGTAGATTTCCCGCACGCCCTCGAGGTTGAACGTGCACGGTGCATGAAAATCGTGGTCGATGCCGTCCAGCAGCGTGAGGTCGTTCTGCACCTCCTCGACGCCGGCCAGTTCTCCGTTTGGTTTCGGGTAGGTTACCTGGAGGTTGGAGTCGTAGAGATGCCAGGCCCCGTCGTGCCAGATTTCCGTTACACCGTGCCCCGGCAGATGCACGTTGCGTGCCTTCAGTCCGGCGGCCCGCGCAAGGACGGCCAGCGTGATGGAAAACCCTCCGCAGTTGCAGTACCCGTGTACGTTCAAGATCTTGATCGGGTTCTGTTCGGCGTCGAGGCTCGGCAGAGCCCACTTCACGACGTTTGATTTCATGAATTCGAAGAGGGCGTGCGCTTTCTCGGCATCGCGCATGTCGGGATCGCAGGCTTCAGCGACGATCGCGTGGAGATCGCTGCGGTCGAGTTGCCCGAACGCCTGCACGTCTGGCCTGGAGACCGGCGTGTCACCGTCGTTGCGGATCGAAATCGTACGCCAGGATCCAATGTCGCCGGGGATTTTGAAGGGCGATGCCTGGATCTCGTAGGTGTTCATCGTGCTCCGCTGGACGCGGTCGTCAGGAGCGCGTCCTTGCTCGGACCGCGCGCTTCAGTTCGTATGCGGGGTGGTCGTTCATCCTGGCGAAGATGGCTTCGTGCAATGGATCGACATCGGTGTCACGGTCAGCGTGTTGCCTCAGAAATCTCCGAGTAGTGGAGGTGTCGTTGCGAAGGCATGGTGTTTCGGTTCGGATACGAAATCCAACTCGATCATCGTGATGCCCGTGATTTTGTCCGGGCTGGTGCGTGGCAGGTTCTTCAGGATAATTCGATGGCCCTCCTGCTCAAAATGGATCTTTTTCCCACTGACGTGGAAGCGCGCGCGCTTGAGCTTCGTTGTGAATCCACCAATTCCCATTTCGCGACCCGGCCAGCAGCGAACCCAGAAATAGATGCGCTTGCCCTTGCGCGAGAATGAGCCCGACGCGCTGGCGCCAAAACTGCCGGGTGCCGTGTCGACCTTGCCATAGGCCGCCTGCCCGTTCTTCGCCAACCACTTGCCCACATTCTTCAGCGGTGCAACGGCTTCCGTGGGGACGGATCCGTCCGGCGCGGGGCCGATATTCAGCAGCAGGTTCCCGCATGAACTGGAAGCTGTGTTGAGCATCTTCAGGATGTCGCGATCGGTCCAGCTGTCCTGCGCCGCGGCCGACATGTAGCCCCAGGAGGTGTCGTTAAAGGTCATGCAGGCTTCCCATCCGCGCTCTGACTTAGCCGGCTTGACGGAGCCCTCCGGCGTTGAGAAGTCCTCGTCCAGCCGCGAACGGTTATTGATCAGGATATGCGGCTGCAACTTGCGCGCCATCTGGTTCATCGCCAGCGATTCCCAGCCTTCGTGACTCTTGAACGGCAGGGCGACGTCGTACCAGAGAATATCGATCTTGCCGTAGTTGCTCATCAACTCGCGCACACAGCCTTTCGTGAAGTCCAGGAAGCGTCGACTGGCCGCCGGGTCGTACGCGCAGCGCCCGCCGTCGGGATGGTGCCAGTCCATCAGCGAGTAATAGAATCCGATCTTGAGACCGAATTCCCGGCAGGCGTCGACATACTCACGCACGAGGTCACGACCGCAGGCTGTCTTGACGGTGTTGTAATCGGTCTGCTCCGTGTCCCAGAGGCAGAAACCCTCGTGGTGCTTGGTGGTCATCACCATGTATTTCATGCCGGCATCACGCGCCAGTTTCGCCCACTCGCGTGCGGCGTTCGGTTTGGGTTTGAATTTCTGCGCGAGCTTTTCGTACTCCTTCACGGGGATGCACTCGATGGCCTGCACCCATTCGTTGCGCTCGAGGAACGCGTACAGGCCCCAGTGGACGAACATGCCGTAGCGCGCCTCGCGCCACCATTTCATGCGTTTGTCCCGCGTTTGTGCGACGGATTTTTCGTACATATCTTTTCGTTTCAGCGTCATGATTCTCGCCCTTTCTGGATCGTGGCTTTCACGGAGCCGGCTTTCACTTGTTCGAGCAGATCCTTCAATTCGCTCACAATATCGGGATGCGCTCCGTAAAGATTGCGTCGTTCCGAAATATCGTCCGCGAGGTTGTACAGTTCTCCGGGAAAGGCATGGTCCGTGTATCCGCGCTCTGCGCGAAACCAGTCCGGTTCCTCGCGGTCACCGCCGGTGGGATCGTCGATGAACACCCAGTCACCCCTGCGAATCGCGTAGCGGTTCTTGAAACTGTGGTGAACGGTAAACGCGCGAACACCGTCCTCGTCCGAGTCGCCGCGCAGGAGAGGCAGGATACTGACACTATCTTCGCCGGCATCATCGGGCAATTCAGCGCCGGTGATATCGGCGCAGGTAGCCATGAGATCGCCGAGCATGGTGACGTGTTTGCAGGTCGTGCCGGCCGGGATTACGTCCGGCCAGCGCGCGATGTAGGGCACGCGGTGGCCGCCCTCCCATGCATCGCATTTGATGCCGCGCAGGTTCGCCATGCTGTAGTGCTGGAAGTCCTCGATGCAACCCCAGGCGAGATCTTCCGGTCCGTTGTCGCTCGTGAATATCAGGAGCGTGTTGTCCGCGATGCCCTTGCGCTCGAGCGCGTCCATGATGGCGCCGACGGTGCCGTCGACCTGGCAAACGAAGTCGCCGTAGTCCCCGCATTCGCTCCTGCCGCGAAAAGCTGCGGTGGGGACAATTGGGGTGTGGGGAGCGGTCAGGGGGAAATAGAGAAAGAAGGGATCGTCGCCCGCGTCGTCGATCGTTTGGACCGCGCGCCGTGTCAGTTCCGGCATCACGGCCTCCAGGTCCCAGCCGGGTACCGCGTCGCCGTTGAGACCATACATGTCCTCGGGCTTGGGCACCGTCGGGACCTCCGTCACCCGATCGTTTTCGAACCAGGTATAGGGCGGGAAGTTGGGGACATCGTCGCCGAAGTAGGTGTCGAAGCCTCGGTCGACCGGGCCGCCCTTGATCGGTTGTGAGTAATCGACCAATTCGCCAACCGACATGCGCGTTTCATTTCCGTACTCGGCGAACGGAAGATGATCGTTTGCGTGGGAGCCGTCGGTCAGCGGCCAGTCCCAGCCGAGATGCCATTTGCCGACGCAATGGGTGCGATAGCCCTGCTCGCGCAGAAGCCCGGCGACGGTCAGGCGGTCCGGTTCGACCAGGGCCCCGTCCCAATTCCAGACGATGCCCTCCTTCATGCGCGATCGCCAGCAGTAGCGTCCGGTCAGGACCGCGTACCGGCTCGGCGTGCAGACGCTGGATGGGGCGTGCGCGTCGGTGAAACGCATGCCCTGGGTGGCCAGGCGGTCGAGGTGGGGTGTCGGGATCTTCGAGTCCGGGAAATTGCAGGCCATGTCGCCATAACCCATGTCGTCGGCGAGGATGAAGACAATGTTCGGCCGGTTCATGATGCAGGGGCTGAAATTTGCACGGGCAGGGGTCGAAGTCAATCGCCGGCATAGGCTCCGTGCTATCCCTAGGTTGTGGCGGACTTCCGGTACGCTTGAGCAGGACCGGAACCGCCGCACCTGTCTTCGTCACTCGTTACGGTTCGGTGCATGGTGGTCCCTCCGGGTATCGACAGGTTGTCTGCCGACTTGCCAATTACCTGGCGCGAGGGCATGCTCATGCGGTCATGTCGCTGAAGCAACATCCAGTCGAGGTCAAGCGCATCACGCCCGAGGGCGAGCCGTTTTACTTTGGCTACTACGACCGTGTTCCGATCAACACCGATGGGCGCTACCATCTCGCGATCCATCCGCCCTTTGCCGACCGTCCGAACGCGGCCGACGATGTGGCGGAAATTGGTGTGATCGATCTGCACAACGACAACGCGTGGACGCCGCTCGACGACGAGACCGCCTGGAACTGGCAGATGGGCTCCAACCAGCAATGGTTGGGCACGGCCCCGAACGATACCTTCATCTACAACGTGCGCGACGGTGACCGCGCGCACGCGCGTATCCGGCACGTCACAGAAGGCGTTGTGCGCGATCTGCCGCGCCCGGTCTTCGACGTCAGCGAGGACGGTCGCTATGGCGTCGTTGCGAACTTCGCGCGCATCCACACCTGTCGCGTCGGATACGGTTATCCCAATGTGCGCGATCCCTGGGCGGATGTCTTCGCCAGCGAAGAGGATGGATTGAGCTTGATGGATCTCGAGACGGGTGAGACACGACCGATCGTTTCGCTTGGCGCGTGTGCCAATAACGATCCGGATCCGACCATGGCGGAGGGACTGAACTGGTTTAATCACATCATGATCAGCCCCGATGCGACGCGGGTCGCTTTTCTGCATCGCTGGCAACCCGTGAACGAGCACTGGAAGACGCGGTTCTATTGTTGCCGCCTCGATGGATCCGAGTTGACGATGCTTAATCCGGGTCCGCATATCTCGCATTGCGACTGGCGCGACGAGGAAACGATGTTGTCTTACAGCACCGTGGGAGACGGTCCGCAGGGCTATTACGTGTATGACGTCATCAATGGAACGACCGAGTTGATCGGTGAAGACCTGTTCAGTAGCGACGGGCATTGTCACTACGAGCCGCATCCGGAGCGCCGCTGGTTCGTGACCGACACCTATCCCGATTCCAAGGATCAGAAACGCGCGTTGATTCTTTACGATACGCAGACCGACACCCGTTACGACCTCGAGCGGCTGTACTCGGATCCCCGCTACGAGGATGACCTGCGCTCCGATCTCCACACCCGCTGGGATACGACCGGCACGCGGCTGACCCTCGACTCCACGCACGAAGGATTTCGCGGAATCTATGTGGTGGATGTGGGCGCCCTTGTGGGACGGTGAGGCA
>CAJWTS010000065.1 GCA_913047795.1 uncultured Verrucomicrobiota bacterium
GAGATTACGCTCGGGCTGGCAAAACCAACGGACGTTTTTCGGGTCCTGGTCAAAGAACTCGGTGTTGGCGTGATTAACGGACTTGTTCTCGGCGTGATCGCGTTCGGGGTTACGGCCACCTGGGCGAGCCTCGCCGGATGGCCCGGTAGTATGTACCTCGGCGGCGTGATCGGCCTGTCGGTACCTGTTATGGTTGTGTTCTCCGTTGTGCTGGGCGGAACGGTGCCGCTGATCCTGCGCGGCCTGCGTTTGGATCCAGCCATGGCATCCGGTCCAATCATCACGACGCTGATCGATTTCTTCGGCTTCTTTACCGTGCTGGGCCTCGCCTCGCTTATCCTGGACAAACTCACGTCATGACCCTGTGGACCAAGATCACGATATGGATTGGACTCATTCTTATCGTTGACGCATTGTTCGCGTTGATCTTCCGGCGGTCGCTGAACCAAATGATTCCCGGTATCGACATCAAGGTTGTGGCCGTAACGGAGCTCGTCACAGGGCTGGCGATACTCGGGTTTAATCTCGCCGTGCTCTCTGTGTTCTGAGCGATGAAGCACCGCCTGACAACTCTGAGCATCGCGGCGCTTTTCGTGCCGTATATCGCGATCATTATCGGGTTGGAATATTACCGCAACGCATGGATCGCGATTCTGCTCTACCACGCCGGCGTGATCCTGATCATCTCCATTGATGGGCACTGGGACTTGATTGCCGACCTGTTGCACGGCTGGCGACTTCTTCCCGCCGTCGGGGCGATCCTCCTGGGTGGGCTTGGCGGCATGGTCTTGTGGTTGATCTGGCCTTGGATGGACCCGGCACCGGTGGAAAAGCTGGCCGCGATGGGACTCAAGGGCGGCTCGTGGCTCGGCTTCGCCGTTTATCTCTGTCTCGTTAACCCATGCCTCGAGGAGATCTACTGGCGAGGGCATCTCGCGCGTGAAACGTCGCGACCCAGTCTCGAAGACGGCGTTTTCGCCGGTTACCACGTGCTGGTGCTCGCCCATTTCGTTGCCTGGCCCTGGGTCTTGCTATCGTTCGCCGCCCTGATGGGTGCCGCGTGGATCTGGCGCCGCCTGACGAAGGTCGATCGCGGACTGCTACTGCCGTTGCTCTCACACGTCGTCGCCAATACGGGAGTCGTCGTGGTGCTGCACGTCAAGAGCGGCATGCCGATTCCATTCTGGTGAGGAGGAACTTGATCGTCTGGTTGACGCCCTGAAGTCTATTCCCGCTGAATGCACGATGGTGGCGGAAGGAACCTGGTCGGCCGCCGGTCGGGCGAATCGATAATGCAGCAGGTGATCACCGGCTGATATGAACCTGTCCGCCGGTAGTACAAACGTAAAAAGCCCGGCTCAAGTTGCAGGGGAGCCGGGCCGCCACCAAGCCAGTAAGGCAAGTCCAATCCAATTCGCGGAGAATGGTCAGAATTGTGTGACCCAAACCAGCCATGGGGCATCTCACTGTTTAGCAGGCGCCATGCCAATCGTTATTTCAGTTCCGGACATCGCTCTATTCGCCAGTTTTTCGTAAAAAAATTATGAATATCCACCGCCTTTTGAAAAGTCTGACACGGCGCGCATGGCCGCGCATGGCCGCGTGCGGCCGCGTGCGGCCGCGCTCACCACGGCCCTGGTGCTGCTCAGCCAATATCCGAAAAAGAGAATCTGAAAGTGTTAGGTATACATGCGCGGCGGCCATTGATTGCGCTTCGGGCGCATCAGGCGGCTGAACGTCTCCGCATTTGACGCCAGCACCTTGGAGGCCAGAGCCTGGAAGGTGTTTTGCAGCTGGTCCTCGGCCTCGTCAATCCAGACGAGTTTCTCCCGATCGGTTTCCTCGGTCTTCCGTGCCACCGCCAGTTCGGCGCGGATCTGCGCGTTGCGTGTGGAGGCAAGTAGCCAACCGATGAGGAGGTCGATCGCGATCCCGACAAGGCCCGCTATGATGATTGGTGTCATGAATTCCCTGGGCCGAGTTTGTAGCTACTGATTAAGCCACGGTAGTCGCAATGGGTGGAAGATTGAAAACTGAAAAGGCCCCTCCGGCCGTAGCCCGAAGGGCGTAGGCGGGGTGAAAAGGAAGAATTGGTTTGTGCGGTATCGCGTTGAGATGGAGCACACTCGCCGTTTCCAACCCGCATCGACTCCGTTATAGTGCTCGTGTGAGCACGCCATGAACCAGACGGTACGGATGTTATGCGCGTCGGCGTTTGAGCCGGTCTGGGAGCAGGCCGTGGCGCCGTGGTTCGCGGCGACGGCGGGCATCTGTCAGCGCACGGCGTTGCCGGCGGTGGTCGTCGTGCCCACGAAGCCGTACGCGGACTTTCTTAAGGCGCGCGTATTGGCCGCGGGGCAGAGTACCCTCGGCGTGCATTTCATGATGCACTCGGATTTATGGGCGTATCTGCAGGCGGCGTTGCCGATTGCGACGCGTGCCGCCACCCGCGAAGACATGCACTTGCTGCTGGCCGCGGCGGCAGATGAATTTCCGGACCTGGCATCGGCCCAGTCGGTTGCGTGCGATCCGGCGCCGCTGCGCCACGCGGTCGACCAGATCCTGGCCGCCGGGTGGGACCTTGCCGACCTGCAACTGCCCGCGCTGGGTGGCATGTTCGAACGTTTTCGGGAGTATCTCACCGCGGCAGGGCTTGCCCTGGCACCCACAGTCGATCACGAGATTGCGCGCGCTGCGGAGAAATCGGCGCCGCTCTTTGCGCGCCTGATTGTGATCGGCTTCGACGGTAGTCACTGGCCCCTGCGCACATTGCTGCATGCCGCCGTCAGCACCGCGGAGCAGGCAACGATCTGCCTGTTCGCACCGCGGTTGACCGCCGACGACTTGGACCAGGTCTGGGTGAATTCGTGGGAGAACGATTACGGCGAGGCGCGGATACTGGACGGTCCGCCGCAACCGTTCGAACCGATCGCGGATGCCATGGAAACCGGCGCCGAGGTTGGGGACAAGGGGACACGGCTGATCGTGGGCGATACGTTGCAGGACCAGGCGCGTGGCATCGTGGCCGAGGTCCAGCACGCCCTGGCGGATGGGGGTGACGGCCGCATCGGCGTGATGTTTGCCGAGCGCGGCGCCTTGCACCGGGCCGTGGCGGCGGATCTGGACGCGCTTGAGATTTCCTGCAACGACACGATTGGGTTCAATCGTCCCGAGATCGATCGCGCCTGGAGCGCGTGGTTGGACCTGCAGGCCCGCGCGACGGCCGGCACATTGCTTGCCCTGGTTCGGGCGGCGCCGGCGGTTGCGTCAGGCATCCCGATTCCGGATGACGTCACGGTGCAAGACGCTGTCGAGCGGGGATTGCAGCAGGCTTATAACGAGGTCATGACCGATGAACTGCACGTCCTCGCCGCCGCACGTGGCTGGGATCTGACCCGTCTCGCCTGGCTTCCGGAATCGGCGACCTTCGCGCAGTTTGTCGACGGGACCCTCGCCGCGCTCGAGACGTTGCCGGATCTCGGCGGGTCTGAACGGCTTGCCTTCGTCACCGAGCGCGCGGCGACGGTGGACAAGGCGTGGGATCGGCGCCTTCCGCGCGCGCTGTACTTGCGCTGGCTGACCGACGCGACGACACGCCGGCATCGCGATCGCACCGCCGGCGGCAAGCATCCGTTCGCGCGGGTGCAATTGGTGACGTATGAAGACGCGGAATGGCAGACCTGGTCGCACCTTGTTCTCGCTGGTCTGAATCGCAACAGTTTTCCTCCACAACAGGTTAATCCGCCGTATCTCACCGACGCGATTGTGCAGGAGCTGAACGATAGGGCCGTGACGCAAGGCGTGCAGGGGGAGGGGCATCGGGTGGTACGCGCGGATCTCTCGCTCGTGATCGGGTCGTCCGCCACGCTGGCGTTCTGTAAGCGGCGCTTCTACAATATCATTGGCTCGACAACGCAACGCATCAGTTTCGCCGCGACGCGACGTCATCCCGAGCGGGCCGGTCTGACCTGGAATCCGAGCGATCTCCTGGTCCGAGTCTGTGCCGCGACACGCGGCGTGGCGCTCACCAACGCGCACATGCTGTTGTTGGCCGGTGATACCGCACGACAGCTTGAAGCTTCGCAAGGACCTCCGACACGCGCTGCCGCAGTCGCACCGACGGTCGACGACACGGTTCGCGCCTACGGTGCGCGGCATGATGCCGCACAGCCAATCGGTCCCTACGACTTTGCGCTGGATTCGCCACCGGCTGAAGCTGTGGCGTTGTGGTCGACGCAGTGGGAAGCGGCCGTCGGCTGTCCCGAGTTGGTCTGGCTGTCGGCTTATCTCGGCGTTGCCGACCCGCAGTGGACGACGGATGAAATTCCCTGGGGCAAGACGGTCGGGACCTGGGTCCATCGCTGGATGCGCGACCTGTTGCAGGCGGGTGGCGAGGGCTTGCGCCCGATCGAGCCGGTCGCTGACTTACACGCCAGGTTGACGGAGTGCCTGGCCGCAACGCGCGGCCGAGCGGGGAGCCTATTCGCCGCCGCAGGCCATGCCGTGCCACATTGGTGGGACGGCCTTGCTTTGCAGGCCGAGGCCAAGGCGCGGCGATTGGCGACCCATATCGCGGCCCTGGGGGAAGATGGGTGGGGCGTCTTTGCGACGGAGTGGCGGCTGCCGGACAACGCGCGTGTGGTACGGGACGAGGGTTGCGCACTTGTCTTGAGTGGTCGTGCGGATCTTGTCTTGTCGCGGGACGACGAGACCTTCCTGATCGATTACAAGACCGGCGCGGTCAAGGCGCTGACCGCCAGGGGGGTGGCGAAAGGCAACGGGTTGCAGCTTCTGCTCTACGGCCTTGCGCTCGAGGCGGGCGGGCACAGCAATATTCGCCTGGCCCTGGTGCAGCCGGGTGATGGGCCGGTCAAATCCATTGCGGTCGCCGAGCTCGTCCACGACGACGCAGTATCCGCGTTATTGGATCAGCTTGTGACGATGCAGGATGCCGGCATCTTTGGGCGTTTGGGTAATCCGCGCGGGGAGTTTGGGTATTCCCCCGTCTATCCCCTGGCCACCTTGCCGATTGACCAAGGCATCCTGCGCGAAAAATGGGAACGGACGTTTTGCGATGAGTAGCCCGTTGCCAGATCAACCGCAACGCGATGCGTTCATCGCGAAGCTCGATGACGGCTTTTCGGTTATTGCCCCGGCCGGTGTCGGCAAGACGCGATCGATTGTCGAGCGCGTGGTGAATTTTGCCACCTCTGCCGCGTACCGGGAACAGCTGTCGAGCCTCGTCGTGGTGACCTATACCAACAAGGCGGCCGACGAGATGCAGCAGCGCGCCCGACTCGCCTTGCTTGAGCGTCCCGCCGGCGCGCTGTTGCTGAGCGACTTCAATCAAATTTTCTTCGGAACGATTCACAGCTTCTGCATCACCCTGTTGCGAACCCAGGGGCACTATCTTGGCTTGCCGGGCGAAATCGAATTGTTGACCGGAGAGGATGAGGACGCGACCTGGACCGAGTTTTTCCGGGTATTCATTCTGGCGGGGCGGGTAGCGACCTTGTCGGAGGAACAGCGCGAGGCATGTTTTCGACATTATCCCGTGCAGGACGTTCTGGCGCTGGCGCGTTCGTACGGCGAACCCGGGATGCCGCCCCCGGATCCGGGCCCCGCGCCGGTGGTCGACATCGACGCTATTCTGAATTTCGAGGCCGAGAAGCGCAACCACGAGAACGTCGCGCTCGGGAAGAACGTTGCCGCGGCATGGCAGTGCGACCTTGCCGCCGGCGCGGCCTTCCTGCCTGTTCCGCAGTACGAGAAAGGCGGTGGGGATTTTAAGGCGTTGTGGAAGGAAACGTTCGAGCCTTTGCGTCGCTGGCTCGGCCGATGCGCACTGGTCATTGCCCAGGATGTTGCGGGGGCTTACCGCGAACACCGCATCGAGCACGGGCGATTGACCTACGACGACCAGATCGCGCTGGTGCTCGCCTTGCTCAGGCATCCGGAGGCTGGGCCCCGCACGCGATCTGCCGGCTACCGCATCATTCTGGACGAGGCCCAGGATACGGATCCATCACAGTTCCGTGTTTTGCTGGAACTTGCCCGTCCCGCGGATGCGTCCGGTATCTGGATTGACGATGGCGGCGTGGCACCGGAACGGGGCCGTTTCTGCATGGTGGGCGATCCGCAGCAATCGATTTACAGCAGTCGTGCCGATCTCAGATTCTACCAGAATGTGAGCGAGCGACTGGTCGACGCGGACGCCGTGGAGGAAATTACCTTCCACGTCACGTTTCGCTGCGATACGCAGATAACGGCGACGGCCAACGCGTGGTTTCCGTCGGTGCTCACGGGATCCGATGGCCAGGCGAAATATGTGAAGCTTGTGCCGCGACCCGATGCCGGTGCCGGTTGCGTGCTGGGCTGGACGTTGGCGGGCGAGTATGAGGACAAAAAGCCGAATACCGAACAGCTCGCCGCCGACGAGGCACGCACCCTGGCCGGCATCTTGCGTGGGCAGTCGCCCGCGGACCTTGGCGCCGAAACATGGGCGGACGTCGCGATTCTCTGTCCTCGCCGACGTTGGCTGGGCGTGCTTGAGCGCGTCTTTCGCGAAGAAGGATTGGCGGCACAGAATCACTCGCGCGTGCGCGTCGAAGGGGATGATCCGCTGTATGCGTGGTTCACTGCGTTAATGGTCTGCATGGCCGAGCCGGAAAACGCCTTCGAAGTTGTCGGCGTGCTGCGCGAGGTGTTTGGGCTCCCCGATCCAGCGTTATACGCGTTTCGTACCGGCGGTGGCGACTTCCGGATCGACCATTCCGCCGAAGGGCCGGGCGAGGTGGCCGAGACGCTGAACCTGCTGCACGACGTGCGTGAGGCTGGTCTTGAGCAGGCCCTCGTGGACCGGGCGCGCTGCGCCGTGCGCGAGTTCGGCCTGATCGAGCGGGTGGATGCCCTCACGTTGCCGCGCGATCAGACCTTGAACGAGATGCTGGACGCCTTGTTGCAGGGTGCAGCGGATGCCGAGGCAGGGGACGTGCTTTTCGAGAGTTGGGTGGCGACCCTGCGGGGCGGCATGGCGCAATCGCTGGAGCCGCCGACGGGTGACGCCGACTGCATTCAGTTGATGACCTGTCACGCCGCCAAGGGGTTGGAGTGGGACGCGGTGATTCTGCCCTTCATGACGCGTCCCATTTCGTCGCGCGGCAACGATTACCCTTGTTGGTACCGGGAACCGGAAACGGGTGACATGCAGATTGTGTTGGACAAGAACACGATGGATGAACGGACCGCCGCGCGAATTAAGCGGCGTGGGGCGCAGGAGGTCCAGCGGCTGCTTTACGTTGCGATGACGCGCGCGCGGCGGACACTTGTATTGATCGATGATGCGTCCTTTTTCGGAAACCGGACGAGTTCGTTCGCTGCTGCGCTGGGCATCGCCGAAGACGATGACCGGTTGGATCAACTGTCGTGCGACACCGGGGGCACATCGGCCGCGCCGCGGCCTGAGGTGGCGGTCGAGATTGCGACGGACCTGGCACCGGTGAGCGCCGACATTCAAGCCGCGGCGCGTGAGGCCGGCGCGCGGTTTCCGCATCGCGAGCTGCCGCATACGCTGGCCGATCATGGTGACGACTACGAGCCGGAGGTCCAGCAGGTTGCGGACGTTGACACGGCACCCGGGCAGCATGCGATACGCTATGGATTGTGGTGGCATGGTCTGATGGAAATTTTGGACTGGAAGAATCCCGCTGAATGGGAAGGCCAGTTCGAGGGGCATGGCCGGACGTGTCCCGATATCGAGCGTGCGCGCACGGAATGGCAGCTGTTTCGTGCATCGAATGTTCCGGAGATACTCGGCGCGGAATCGGCGATCGTCCATACGGAGGCACCGCTGCTGTGCGCGCTCGGTGAAGATCGATGCCGCGAGGGGTTAATCGATTTGTTCGCCGTGCGGGACGATGCGCCGTGGCTGGTGATCGACTGGAAAACCGATCGGATCGACCCTGGGAATTTGGAACTGCTGGGAGAGCGGTACGGGCGCCAGATCGAAGCCTATCGTGAAAGCGTGCGGGCGATCACGGGATTCGAGGGTGAGATAGAGGCCTGGTTGTATTCGACGGTCTGCGGGGAGATGTTGAAAGTCGAATAGTGATAAGTCGGTTGATGAGCTTTGGGCGCTTGGGCGCGCGCCTGTGCCTGTGATAGCATGCCGCGAATGGGGTACGACATTTCAGAGAAGCTTGTGGTTGGTGTGTCATCACGGGCGCTGTTTGATCTCGAGGCCGAAGACCGAATTTATAAGACTGACGGGGTCGATGTTTATCGTCGCCACCAGATTGAGCACGCCGACGAGGTGCTGCGGCCCGGGGTGGGGTACCCGTTCGTGAAGCGGCTAATCAGCCTGAACAGGTTGATTGACGGCTACGCCCCGATCGAGGTCATCCTGCTCTCGCGCAACGACCCCGACACGGGCTTGCGGGTGTTGAATTCGATCAAGCACTTTGACCTGGGCATTGAGCGATCCGCCTTTCTCGGCGGTGCCAGTCGGGCGAAGTATCTCAAGCCGTTCAACGTCGCGCTTTTCTTGTCGGCCAACACCGAGGATGTGCGGGCAGCGGTCGCGGAGGGACACCCGGCGGGTGAGATCCTGCCGCGGGGTCCGGTTGACGACGACGAAAACGACACCGCGTTTCGCCTGGCGTTCGATTTCGACGGCGTGCTGGCTGATGATGAAGCCGAACGCATCTTTGCCGAGGACGGTCTGGGCGAGTACGAACGGCACGAGCACGAGATGCATGCACAGGCCATGTCGCCCGGTCCCCTGCACCGGTTTCTGCGCGGCATCTCCGAAATCCAGCGGCGTGAAATGGAGCAGTACAGTGACGACCCCGAACATGAACCGGTTGTAAGGACGGCGGTCATGACCTCACGTGCTGCGCCGGCCCATCTGCGTGCTGTGAAGACGCTGCGGTCATGGGGAATACGGGTCGACGAGGCGCTTTTCCTCGGCGGGGTAAAAAAGAAGGAATTTCTGGAGGAATTCCGGCCCCACATCTTCTTCGATGACCAATTGACCCACCTCGACCCGTCTCTCTCGGGCGTGAGTGCCGTGCATATTCCCTACGGCGTTCGGAATTAAGTTCATTCGGCTATTCAGGCGAAAAAACGGGGATAAACGGTAGCGCAAAAGTACTCTTCAAGAAAACAGGACGGCCCGCGTTGTGAGTGAGAAGGAAGGACATGCACGCAAGGCGTCCGCATGAATGACACTGAACTCGCGGTCGGGAATTGGCCGGACCATTCGCGATCCACACGGAAGCGCACGATTTCGATCGTCGTGACGAGAGCGTAGAGAATCGGAAAATTCGGATCGGAAAACAGGGAATAATTACGCCGGCAGCCGGCAGTCGGCTTGCCGTGGGAGCCAAACTGGGAATATACTTCGTCGGATTGCTACAGACATCACGATTGACTTGGATATGTCCGCAGCGTAGCGTCCTCGGGATTTTCAGCGAGAAAGCAGTCGATCATGGATAAAGAAGAATTCGATTTCATGTACGCGGCCAACAACACGCGCGTCGTGTTGATGCCGAGCGGGAACCTGGAGACCTTCGGGGCGACCGTGCTGCAGTACCACCTGATCACGGAGTTGATGGATGCCATCAACCAGATCCGTGTTCGTGAAGGTCGGATCAAGGCCAGCCAGCCGCAGATCATCACGCCGTCCGCCTATTCGCAGGAAATTCTCGAGGGATTCGGCGAGGAGCAAGCCAGCGAGTACATTGATTGGCTGAAACAGAACGAGGGCGACCTGCAAATCCTGCAGTACGGGTTCACGATTACCAAGCAGGAGACCAATGAGCACATCGTGACGGATCACATCGATCACGTGATTGAGCAGGTGAGCGACCGCGTGAAAGAGAAGGATGATCCTCTGAGCGCGGTCGTTGTTGGCGTCGACAAACCATGGGAAGTCTGTCTTCTGCGGTTGCTGCGTGACGTTGTAAGCCAGTCTGCGCCCGCAAACATTCAGGATATGGCCCGGCGCAAGCACCATGCCGAGCGTGCATCGCGCGATGCCACACGCGCGGATATCGATGCCGAGTTCTTCGCCGCCCAGCAGAATCCGGCCCTGATCGAAAACCTGGGGCGCAAGCTTCAGCGATTAGGCGTGTTCGCCGAATACGAGGACCGATTCTTCACGCTGGTCAAGAGCCACCGCTCCTGACCCGATAGTCCACAGGGTCATGGCGGCGCATCTAACGCCGCCAGACATCCGAGAAGACGTAACGATAAATAAGTCGATCGTACTTCTTATCGTTACGCTTGGAGCGCGTGGGGTTGGTGGCAGGGTCGTCCTCTGGTCCAGTCTGCCTCTGAATTTGCTCCATGCCGCGGGCGTCGTATTTTGTTGCCCATGATTCCCGGAATGGATATGTTGGGACAACTGAGAACGCACCGATTCGATGAACCAGTACCTCGACCTTGTCCGCGACGTCATAGAGCACGGGGAAGAGAAGTCGGATCGAACCGGGACGGGCACGGTCTCCGTGTTCGGCCGCCAGACCAAGTATGATCTGCGCGACGGCTTTCCCATCCTGACAACCAAGAAGATCCTGTTCTCCGCTATCGCCCGCGAGTTGCTCTGGTTCCTGCAGGGGTCGACCAATATCAACGACGATCTCACGCAGCATACGCCAATCTGGGATGCCTGGGCAGACGAGGAAGGCGACCTCGGCCCGATCTATGGCTACCAGTGGCGAAATTGGGGCGGGGAGGGCATTGACCAGATCCAGCGCGCGATTCAGGTGATCAAATCGGATCCGGATTCGCGCCGCATCATTGTCAGCGCGTGGAACGTCAGCGATATCGAACGCATGGCTCTGCCGCCCTGCCACGCCTTTTTCCAGTTCTACGTGGTCAAGGGGCGCCTCGACTGCCAACTCTACCAGCGGTCGGCGGATATCGCGCTGGGCGTGCCGTTCAACATCTCGAGCTATGCCTTGCTGCTGACCATGATCGCCAACGAATGCGAACTCGAGCCTGGAATCTTTACGCATACGCTGGGTGACGCGCACATCTATCTGAATCACCTTGAAGGTCTGCACGAGCAACTCGCGCGCACACCACGCAAGCTTCCGACTCTGACAATCGCCAATCGGGCGTTCGATGAGGTCCGTTTCGAAGATATCGAGCTGCACGACTACGTGTTTGACCGGTTCATCAAGTTTCCCATCGCGGTCTGATTTTGGCCGCCGGAACTGTCGTGCGTACCTTCAGCATTATCGTCGCGGTTGACGAGGCGATGGGCATCGGCAAGGACGGGGCCCTCCCGTGGCGCTTGCCGGGTGACATGCGCCGCCTGCGCGAGATGACCGTTGGCGCCGGCGGGAATGCCGTGATCATGGGGCGCAAGACCTGGGAATCGATACCCGCTCGATTTCAACCCTTGCCGGATCGCCTGAACGTCGTGGTCAGCCGTCGTGGTGTGGCGGATCTGCCTGCGGGTGTCCACCAGTCGACAGGTTTTGATGTCGGCCTGCAATGGATTGCGGAGCAGAATGTAAATGACGTTTTTGTGCTCGGCGGCCGTTCCGTGTACGACGAGGCGCTGCAGCACCCCGGCTGTGCGCGGGCCTACGTTACGGAGGTCGTGGGCACCTACGATTGCGATGTCGCGTTGTCGCCGTTGCCGAAACGGTTCGCGCGTGGCGAACCGGGCCCCGTGCAGAGCGAGAATGGGATTGAATACCGATTCGTCGTGTACGAGAATTCATCTCTCGTTTGAGCGGCCGCCACGGCACCGTCCGGGGCCAATCGTCGGCAGGGCTTTATTCGGATAAATGTCTCAGGGGTAACGTATGTCTCAGCCGGCCATCAGCATTCGGGGTTTACGCAAACAGTACGGTTCGTTAACCGCACTGGACGGGATCGATCTCGAAGTAGCCGAGGGCGAGTTCTTCGGCCTGCTGGGGCCCAACGGCGCGGGGAAGACGACCACAATCAACGTCATGGCCGGCCTGTGCATTCGTTCGGCGGGTGACGTGCGTATTCATGGCCACGACGTCACGCGCGAATATCGTGAATGCCGTCGTTTGCTGGGACTGGTTCCGCAGGAGTTTAATTTCGACCAGTTCATCCTGCTGAAGCGCATGCTGGTGTTCCAGGGCGGCTTTTTTGGGATTCCGTTGAAAGAATCAGCCGCCCGCACCGATGCCATCCTCGAAACGTTCAACCTGACGGACAAGCGTGGCACCCAGATCCGCCATCTTTCGGGCGGTATGAAGCGGCGGGCGATCATTGCGCGCGCGCTGATTCATCGGCCGCGCGTATTGATTTTGGACGAGCCAACGGCGGGTGTCGACGTGGACTTGCGCAAGATGCTGTGGAAATTTCTGCGCCAGTTAAACGCCGAAGGGACGACGATCGTGCTGACCACACATTACATCGAGGAGGCGGAAGCGCTCTGCGACCGCATTGCTATCATTAACGAAGGGCGAATCGTGGCGAATGATCGCACGAAGAATCTGGTCAGTCAGCTGAGCCATGATTCGATTGTCGTGACAGCCACTTCCCCGATTCCGCAGTCGGCGGTGGATCAATTGGCGGCGTACGATCCGCATCTTGACAGTGTTCGCGAGGAGATGACCCTGACGTTCGACAAGTCACGCACGGCCTACCAGGCATTGGTGCAGCAGGTTTTTGCGGCGGGAATCCAGGTCGATCACCTCGGTTCGGGCGAGAATCGTCTTGAGCGCGTGTTCATGCAGTTAACGAAGGGAGCGCGTCGTGAGTAGAAAGCGTAATCTCGTCGGATTCGGAGCCTTGTTGATGCGCGAATGTCATCGGTTTATCCGCCTGGCCAACCAGACGCTGGTGCCGCCGATCATCACGGTCGTGCTCTTCATCCTGATCTTCGGGTACGCGCTCGGCTCACGAATCAGTTCGATTCAGGGCGTATCGTACATGCAATTCCTGATCCCCGGCCTGGTTATGATGACGGTGATCAACAGCGCGTACTCCAACACGTCCAGTTCGCTTTACATCGCTCGGTTCCAGGGCAGCATCCAGGAACTGCTCGTTTCTTCTATGTCGAATCTCGAGACGGTGCTCGCCTTCGTTCTCGGGGGCGTACTGCGTGGCCTGTGCGTGGGTGCGATCGTAATCGTGATCGCCACGTTCCTGGCCGATATCACGATCGTTCATGTGGGCGCCACGTTTTTCTTCATCCTGGTCGTGGCTTTCATTTTTTCATGTGCCGGTTTTATCACGGCGCTCTGGGCCGAGGACTTCGATCGATTGTCGCTCTTTCAGAACTATGTTTTGACGCCGCTGACCTATTTGGGCGGCGTCTTCTTCTCGGTGGATAACCTGCCTCCGGTGTGGAAGGCGGTCGCGATGGCAAACCCGATATTGTACTTTGTGAATGGTCTGCGGTTCGGGTTCCTGGGCATTACCGACGTCCCGCTTGCCGCGGCGACCGTCATTTGTCTCTTTGTCGCGACGGGCGCGTTCGTTTTGTGCTTTCTTCTTTATCGCGCCGGCTACAACTTGAAGACATAAGCCGTGCCATCGTGAAGGGCGGTTTACTTCCGCTGACGTGACTGCTAATCTCCGCATCCTCAGTCTATGTATCAATCGGTTACAATTTTGCTCCGCAGCGCGTTTGCCGCGCTCATGATCGCGCATTGCGCGGCGGCGGACGGGGAGGACGCCTTGCTCAAGACGCTTAGAGATTCCAATCGATCCTTACGGCGCGTCGTGCTGGACAACGGCATGATTTGCCTGGTCAAGGAAGACCGTTCCGCGAAGGCCGTGGCGGTCCAAATCTGGATTCGTACCGGTTCGATTCACGAGGACAAGTACCTGGGTGGCGGGCTGTCGCACTACGTCGAGCACATGATTTTCAAGGGGACGCCCACACGGCCCGCCACGCGCGTGACAAAAGATATCAACGAGGCCGGCGGACGGATCAATGCCTACACCTCGACCGACCGCGTGGTGATGTACTGCGAGTTGCCGTCCGAGTCGTGGAAGGTCGGTGTCGACGTGCTGTCGGATGCCGTGATGAACGCGACCTTTCCCGAGGATGAGTGGAAGAAGGAAAGCGACGTTATCTTGCGTGAGTTTGCGATGGGTAAGGACGACGCGCGTCGCGTGCATTTTAAGCAGACGATGGATACCGCGTACCAGGTGCACCCCTACAAGGTGCCGGTCATCGGGTACGAGCATGTGTTCAAGGGCATGGGTCACAAGGAGTTGCTCGAGTTCTTTCACGCGCACTACGTCCCCAACAACATGATCACGGTCGTCGTGGGCGACATTGATGCGGACGAAGTGCTTGAGCATTTGCGCGCGGCCTATGCCGGTTTCGACTGGTCCTCACATCCGAACCCTGTATTGGCCCAGGAGCCTCCGCAGCTCTCGCGCCGGTACGCGCGTCAGACGGGAGCCTATAACGCGACACGCATCAATTGGTCGGTACACATCGGCAATTTGAGCGATGCCGATACGCCGGCCCTGGATGTTCTTGCGTCGATCGTTGGCCACGGTCGCAGCTCGCGCCTCGCACAAGAACTCAAGGAGAAGCGCAAACTCGTGCACGATGTCAGCGCGTGGTCGTTTACGCCTAAGGAGCCGGGGCTCTTCACGATTCACGCCCGCGTCGATCCGGAAAACGAGGAGGCGACGATTGCGGCGATCGAGGAGCAGGTCTTGCACTGGTACACTGCACCGTTCACGGACGCCGAAATTTCGAAGGCCCAACGGCGCGTCATCGCCGCGGAGCTGTCGGAACTCGAAACCATGGCCGGCCAGGCATCCGGCTATGCGACGGGAGAATTCTACGTTGGCGATCCGCGGTACGGGGAGACCTATGTGCGTCAGATACGGCGCGTCACGCCCGAAGAGCTGCAGCGTGTCGTGCGCCAGTACCTTGTTCCCGAGCAATCCTCGCTCACGATCCTGGCGCCGGAGGGGACCGCGACAAATGTAATCGTCACGACGCCGGACCAGGCGGCATCGGACGTGGAGAAGTTTGAACTTCCGAACGGCGTACGCGTCCTGGTGCGCGAAGACCACCGGCTGCCCTTCGTATATTTCAATGCGGCCATTGGCGGCGGACTCTTGACCGAAACCGAGGAGAATAATGGCGTATCGCGCATGACTTCGCGACTGCTGATCAAGGGCGCCGGCCCCTTGTCGTCAGCGCAAATTGCAGACGAAGTGGAGTCGATGGGGGCCAGTATATCGACCTTTTCGGGTCGCAACAGTTTCGGCGTAAGCGGGCGCTGCCTGAGCGAAGATGCGGCAACGTTTTCCGCGATCTTCGGGGCCTGCATGCAGTCCAGCGATTTTTCCGTGGAAGAGCTCGATAAAGAGCGCACGCTGCAGCTCGCCGAGATTGAAAGACAACGCGAATCGCCGTTCTACCTCGCACGCGAATCGATGCGCGAGATCATGTTCGCAGGCAATCCGTATCGATGGAACGAGTTGGGCAGTGAGCAGACGGTCGCGGCACTGACGCGCGACGACGTGGTGACGTATTACGAAGGATACATGCGGGCGCCCAATGTCGTGCTCGCGATCTTTGGTGACATCACGATGGACGCGGCGCAGACGTTGGCAGCGCGCTGCGTCGGCGATTTGCCGAAGAAGGTCGTCCGCGCTCCGGAGCAGAGGCGGCCGGATCCGAAGTTACCGGCCGAGTCGATTCAGAAGGTGAAGAAGGAGCAGGCGATTCTCCTGGCCGGCTATCCGGGGGTCGATATTTACGACGAACGCTACGACGCGTTGCGTGTGCTGGACACCTCGATGAGCGGACTCTCCTCGGACCTCGGCATATCGATCCGCGAAAACAAGGGGTTGGCATATTACTCCGGCGCTTTCCAGGTCGTGGGCACGCAGCCGGGCATGTTCGTCATCTACGCCGGCACACGACCCGATGCCGTGGACGAGGTCAGGGGGTTGATCAACGCCGAGGTCGAGCGGATCATCGGTGACGGCGCACGCGAGGACGAGGTTGAGCGCGCGAAGAAACAGATCCTGGGCGGTTACCAGTTGAGTCTCCAGAGTGGCGGCCACCTTGCGGCGACCTGTGCGCTGGATGAACTTTACGGGCTCGGTCACCGGCACCTGTTCGCGACGGAGGAGCGGGTTTCAAAAATCACAGCCGCCGATGTTCGCGCGGCGGCACGATCGTTGTTCATCGCCGACCGTCAGGCCGTGTCCATCGTCATCCCGGACGTATCCGAGTAGGGGGAGCGGGTGATGAGTGATTCCGGCGTGCCGACCCCCGCGGATCTTGCGGCGGAACTGGGGACCTTCTTGCGGGAGAACATTCTGGCGGATGGCGTCGAGGTGAGTCCGGCGACGGAGTTGGCCGGCATCGGCGTGGATTCATTTTCCTTCATGGAGATTATTCTCTTCGTTGAACGGCGCTATAGCTATCTCATGCCGGCCGAAGAACTGACACCCGAAAACATGGCGACGCTCGGGGCCTTAAGCGAGAGATTGCACGCGTTGCTTCAGTCCCATTCGAACGCGTGACCGTGACCTCCGCCGTCGTGGCCGGGGAGATATTGATGACCTGCCAGGTACTGATCGTGGGCGGAGGTAGCGCCGGGCTGGCGGCGGCCGTGGGTGCCAGTCGATCCGGCGCGGCAACGACGCTGGTCGAACGGGAGGAGTTTCTGGGCGGGATGGCCACCGGCGCGATGGTCGGTACTGTCTGTGGACTTCATCTGCGCAGCGAACAGCATTGTCGAGCCGTCTCTGAGGGGTTTCCACGCGCATTTGGCGATCGCCTTGCGCGCTTGAGTGGAACGGAGCCGATGGTCTGGAAGGAGGGTCTCCGGTTTTTGCCCTATCTTCCTGCCTCGTTTGCGGATCTCTGTTCGGCCCTTGTCGAGGAGGAGGGAATCAACCTGTTGTGCGGCGCCTCGATTGCAGGCTGCGCCGTCGACGGGGACACCATTCGCTCGGTGAGCCTGGCGGATTCGGCGGCGACAAGGCTCAGCGCAGACACGATTGTGGATTGCACGGGCAACGCGGTGGTCACCGCGTTGTCGGGCGGGAGGGTTATCGCGCCCGAGCGCCGCCAAGCGTCGGCCATCGTGTTCACGATGTCCGGGATCAAGGTCATGGACCCGCACGTGTTGCGCATGATGATCTTGCGCGACGTGAAACGTGCGGCGCGGAATGGAAACGGTGATGCCGCCTGTGAGCGACTGTCGATGGTTCCTGGTTCCTGTCGTGACGATTGCGCGTCGTTCAAACTGGGGCTACCCATTGACTGCGACGACTTGGATCGCGTCGGCCGTGAACGGGTGGACCGCGTTGTCGGTTTCCTTACGTCAGGTGTTGCGGCTTTTGATCAGGCAACGTTGACGTCGATCGCACCGCTGGTCGGTGTGCGTAGCGGTAACCGGCCGTGGGGCAGGGACCGCCTGACGACCGAGCAGGTATTGGGGGCCATGAAATGCGACGATGGCGTGGCGCGCGGAGCGTGGCCGGTCGAGTTCTGGGACGACCGACCGGGCCCGCAGATGACCTATTTCGCAGCCGACGATTACTACGAGATTCCGGCTGGAGCGCTGCGCTCGAGCGACTTCGTGAACCTGTATTTCGCCGGCAAGAGCTTCGCTGCCAGCGACGACGCGATCGCGTCGGCGCGCGTCATCGGCACCTGCCTTGCGACCGGTTACGCGGCCGGCAGGATGGCGGCCTGCGCGTCAATAGGCCGGCCGCAGGAAGAGGCCGTCCGTGGGTTGCGTAGCGAACTGGCCACGGTGGAAGAAGCAGGATGAGCACAAACGTCTATTCCATGATCGAGGCCGCGGCATCGACCCGGGGCGACGACGTCGCCATTGTTGATGACAGCGGGGCCTTGACCTATGCGCAACTGCACACGGAAGTCGAGGCGTTGAAGGCGACGCTAGAGGATAATGGACTGGATAGCGGCCAGGGGTTGGGCGTGATGATGCGGAACAGTCGGGCGTTCATTGTTGGTGTCTTTGCCGGGTTGGGTTGTGGTGCAAGCGTGATGCCCCTCTCGCATCAGCTCAAGGGCGCGGAACTCGACGCGATGCTTGCGGATGTGACGATCCATGCGGTGCTAGATGACCTGAACGGTCCAACACCCTCGGGCGAGGAGACGCGGATGGTGGCGATCGGTGAGCAGCCCTTACGATTGACCCGCACGGTGCGTGACCGCGCCACGTCGATGGCGCCGGGTTGCGATGTTGCGTTCGTACGTTTTACATCGGGCACGACGGGCGAGTCGAAAGGCGTCGCCGTTTCACATCGCGCCGTGCTCGAGCGAACGGCTGCTGCGCAGGCGGGCCTGTCTCTCGGGCGCCAGGACACCGTGATCTGGGTCCTTCCGATGGCGTACCATTTCATCGTTT
>CAJWTS010000066.1 GCA_913047795.1 uncultured Verrucomicrobiota bacterium
CCTGCGAGCGCGCTTTCCACATCGCCCTTGAGCAACGAGGCGTAGGGCTCCTTGTCCTTCCATTCGGGATGCTGCGGCGCGAGCGCCTTCACACGGTCGAGCGCGAACAGGAACTCAAAGAACATCGGTTGCTCCGCCCAGAGGGTTCCATCATTATCGAACGTGGCGATACGTTCCGCGGGCGGCACGAAGCCGGGCGACCCAGGCCTCGTCACCGTTGCCACGAAGTCGATGATGGATTGCCTGGCCTTGCCATCGTTCCAGGATGGCAGCGGGTCAACAGCCTGGGCCGTCGCCAGGCCACCGCCGTTCAGGACGGAACCCAGGGTGACTACCGTCAGCAAAATTCGTTTCATTGTCATGAATCTCCTCCCTGGCTATTAAACAGGCGCCCAGAATGTATGGTTATAGATTTCGGTCGACCGAGGCACGGGGCCATGCGCCATTAACGCCTCATTTGCAGGATTTCCACCGCTACATACCGCTCTTATAGTCCTTTCCGTGGTCCGATTCAAATGTTCAGGAAACCGACCCCTTGAGAAGGTCGCTAATCCGGTCCCGCTTGAGACTTTCGAACCGCTACGCTAACAATAGATCTCCCCCACTACAGTCACATGGTATTCAGCTCTCTCCTCTTTATTTTCTATTTCCTGCCGCTCGTGCTGGGCCTGTACTACCTGGCCCTGAAGACGGCGGGACGCGCAGCAGCGCATCTCGTGCTGGCGGCCTGCAGCTATATCTTCTATGGCTGGGCCAACCCGGCGTTTGTGTTCGTGATGCTGTATTCCACGTTGATCGATTATGTGTGTGGATTGGTGATCACAGGCGGTGTGCCGGGGCGGCTTGAGCCGGGCACAATACGCACACGGGGGCAGAAGTGCGCCCTGGTCGTCTCCATCGTGACCAACCTCTCGCTGCTCGGGTTCTTCAAATACTTCAACTTCGGCCTGGACAGCTGGAATGCCCTGATGACCGGCATGGGCTTTGAAAGCGCCACCTACGAGACGTTCCTGCGAATCACGCTTCCGCTCGGAATCAGCTTCTACACGTTCCAGTCCATGAGCTACTCGATCGACATCTACCGCGGCGAGGCGCGCGCGATCAGGAACCCGATCGATTTCGCCTGTTACGTCTCGATGTTTCCGCAGCTCGTCGCCGGACCGATCATCCGGTTCCAGGAAGTGGACGACCAGTTTCGCGAACGCTCACACACACTCGACAAATTTGCGCGCGGTGTCGCCTTCATCATGCTCGGCCTGACCAAGAAGGTGTTGCTCGCGGACCCCTGCGGCAAAATGGCCGACGCATGTTTCTCCGCCGGCGGCCTGCATACGCTCGAGGCCTGGGTCGGGGCCGTGGGCTACGCCTTTCAGATCTACTTTGATTTCAGCGCCTACTCCGACATGGCGATCGGACTCGGCCTGATGTTTGGATTCGTTTTCCCGAAAAACTTCGACTCGCCGTACCGCGCACGCTCGATCACGGAATTCTGGCAACGCTGGCATCTCTCTCTTTCGACCTGGCTGCGCGACTACCTCTACATTCCGCTGGGTGGAAACCGTAAAGGCGACAGCCGCACCTATGTGAATTTGATGCTGGTCATGCTCCTTGGCGGATTGTGGCACGGCGCATCGATGACCTTCGTCTGCTGGGGCGCGATCCACGGCCTGATGCTGGGATGTGAACGAATGCTCGGCAGGCGCTCGTGGTACGCCCGGCTCCCGCAACCCGTTTGCGTCGGGTTCACGTTCGCCGTGGTCTGCATCGCCTGGGTCTTTTTCCGGGCCACGACGATCGGCGATGCCACAACCTACCTTGCTGCCATGTTCGGCTGTGGCACAAACCATCCGGCCGCCGCCCTCGTCGCCGGCGAGGTCTACACCCCGTACCACGTCGCAACCCTTGTCCTGGCCGCCGTGATTGCCTTTGGCGCCCCACAGACATGGGACTTCACTCGCAGGCTGACCTGGCCAAGAACGGTCGCGATCAGCTTCTGCTTCATCCTCGCCCTCATCCTGCTCGCCGCAACGAGTTTTCACCCCTTCATCTACTTCATCTTCTGAACATGAACCCTGAGATCGAGAAACGTGTGACCCCCCGCCCCATCCGCGAGGAACAGGCCTGGCAGGAAATCGGCCAGACGGACTTTGCACCCGGCGTGCGCATGTTCCTCGTGGCGGGTTTCCTCCTGCTGCTGGTTGGCATGCCCCTGCTGCAGTTCCTGCTCCCGGATGACGCCTACGCGCGGCTTAGCGGCACCGCGCCTGAAGAAACCGCATCGATCACGGGTTTACAGATCGAGGCCGTCGTCGCGGAGGTCTCGGACCCACCGGATCGAGATGGCGTCTACAAGGATTTCCTGATGCAACTGCACCTGACGAATGTGACAGGCGCGATCTCGATCGAGCCAAATGAATGGGTGCTGATTGTGACGGCGATGCGCCAACGGATGATACGGCCCGTGGCGGGGGTCCGCGCGGGGACGAAAATATCCGTCGTGGTGCAAGACTGGTCCGACGTTGAAAAGACATACTCGGAAATCAACGGATCCACGCTTCCGGATGATCGATTCCTGACCATGCCAACTTATTACGGGCAGGATATCAAAATCGAGGGAATGAGTGGCCTGCCGACCGGTCGTGACTTTATCGATGTCTGGGCGGGGCACGGACGCGATCTACCACCTGCCTGCCGCGTCAACGTCTGCACAGGAATGTGCCGCGCATGGCAGTCGAGCCAATCACTGTTGCCACGGCTGCTGGCCGTTAATCGTCACCTCGCGCGCCGCATCAAGCTCTATGAAAATGCCCTGGACGACGGAGCCGTGCTCGCGTTGTCGCTACGATCTCCTGTCCAGGCGTTGCTCACATCCATCGGGGTCGGCAACGAGAAGGCCTACGTCGGGCGCGACGGTTGGCTCTTCTTCGCGCCGGGGGTGCGGTCGATAACCGGACCCGGCTTCCTGGACCCCGACCAACTGCAACGCCGCGCACGCAGTGGAGACGGTTTCAGCACACCGCCACAACCGGATCCGCGCAAGGCCATCCTGCACTTCCGCGACCAGCTCGCGGAGCGAGGTATCGAGCTCGTTGTGATGCCCACGCCTGTGAAACCCACGATTCATCCCGAATTCCTTGCGGGACGCCTGGGCGGCATGAGCCAGCCGGTACGCAATCGCTCCTTCGACGCTTTTCTTTCCGGCCTGCAGGACGCGGGCATTCGCGTCTACGATCCCGCGCCGCTACTCATGCAGCGCAAGTCGACGGGGCCGCAATATTTGGCAACCGATACACATTGGCGACCGGATGCCGTGGCCGCCGTGGCGCAGGATCTTGCCGCAGCAATAGACGATCTGCCGCAGGTGGGTCTTCCCCGCTGGCGAAGGACATCCGCGTCCTTCACGCAACGGGGCGACATCGCCAGGATGCTCGACCTGCCGGCCTGGCAACAGCGCATATCGGCCGAGACCACTACCGTGATGGAAGTTCATGCCGCCAATGGACCCGGCGGATCGCTGGACAACACGGCCGACGTTCTGCTGCTGGGTGACAGCTTCAGCAACATCTACAGTTTCGAGGGCATGGGCTGGGGAGCGCACGCCGGCCTGGCCGAACAGCTTGCCTTCGCATTGAATCGTCCCGTCGATCGACTCTCGCGCAACGATGCCGGTGCGCACGCGTCACGGCAACGGCTGGTCGATGCACTCAAGCGGGACCCGACCCGGCTGGACGGCAAGCGATTGGTGATCTGGCAATTCGCCGAGCGCGAATTGGCGATCGGCGACTGGAAGCTGCTGAATCTACCGGCTGCCGTCCCGGGCGGGGGCCATACCACGGACCAGCTGGAACCCTCGACCGTGGTCGCAAACGGGGCCGATGCGCGCGCCGCCTTCGCTGCGTTCGCCAAGGCAGCCGAGGAGGAGAACCGCACCGTCGTTGCCGGGCGCGACGACTGGCTGTTCCTGCGTTCCGAGCTGCGCCACCTGGCACACGGCCCCTTCTGGGGTGAATACGCGGCATCGCAGGATGCCGATCCACTGCATGCGCTTGTGGATCTTGACGCGCGCCTGGATGAACTCGGCATCCAACTGATCGTCGCCCCCGCTCCACCGCGTGCCGTGATCTATGCCGACAAGCTCTTTGACGCCGTACCGACGGACGAGCACGGGATTCCACAACGGCTCGACCTGGATCTGCAATCTTTCTACACCGCGTTACGGAACAAGGGCGTGACGCTCCTTGATGTGACCGACGCTCTCCTCGAGGCCCGCAGGGACGATGCAACAGAAGGAACCGTATCCTGTGAACAGGACACGCATTGGTCCCCTCGCGGCCAACAACTGGTGGCCGAAGCAGTCGCCAATCGGATCGGTAATCCGGCGTGGTTGCAGGAGGTCGAGAAGGCAGCATTCACCGTGCACGGGGCCCAGCCGCTGACCTACATTGGAGACCTGGTCCCCAACCTGAGTGGCCATCCCGAGACGACCAGTCAGGCCATGATCCGCAGGGTCACCGAAGACCCGGCCGGTAACTTCCCGCTTACCTTCAACGACGACAGCCCGGTGCTGCTCCTGGCCGACAGCCACGGATTGGTATTTTCGATTGGTGGCGGGAAGCACTGCACCGGGGCCGGCTTCGGGGAGCAGTTGTCCGCCGAGTTGGGAATCGTGATCGACTGTATGGCCCGGCGCGGATCGGGAGCACAGGTGCGCCGTGACCTCGCACGGCGCTTCATCCGTAAACCGGCGGATGCCGCCAGGAAGCGCGTACTGATCTACACCTTCGCCGCCCGGACCTTCACGGAGTCGGACCAATGGAAAACCGTTCCGCTAAAGCGCTGAACGAGATATGAATCCGATTGGGGCGACTACCGCTCGACCTCGAGACGATAGAAGCGACCAGGTCCATTATCATTCGTGACGACGTACCGCGCGCCGTCTCCCGTGACGGTGAATACGTTCGTCCAATTACCCAGCAGGTTTGTTGTGCATGACAGGGTATAGGTCCGACCCGTGACGCTGCCCCAGGAAATCACGATCGCATTTGAGTTCGCGGGAATCTCGAAATCCTCGATTTGAAAAAGACTGGCGGGGTTGGTCGGGTCCACGCCTGCCACATTCTCGTCGCCATCCGTTTGCCCGTCGTCGTCAAAATCACCGTTTCCGTTCCGGCTCAGGGTTCCGAAGAATTTTGCCTCCCATTCATCTTCCATATTGTCGCCATCGTAATCACCGGCCGCCGAGATCTCGACATTGTCCAGCCCGAAGAACTGATCGCCGCCCGCAAAGGCGTTGCCCTCCAGTTTGAATCCCAGCGTCACGACATTCGTCAGGGCCTCCCAGAAACTGGACGAACCACCCGACCACGACGCGTTGGATGTGATCTGAATGGCATAATTAAACCATGCGCCCGTGACAACGTTTGCGACGTCGAATGCATACTGCCAACGCGTGCCATCGGACGTGTCCAGGAATGCGGTCGCACCAACGGCAGGCGGATTTGATGCCGCATAGAAGTCGAACTTCAGGATCAAGGTGTCGCCGAAACCCGTGTAATCGCCGCTGAAGTCGATGCCGTTGGTGATACAGGGCTCGAGGGGGGACGGCGGGCCACCGTAGTGGAAGGTCATACCCAGAAAAGCTCCATCTCCGCCGCCCACAACGTTGGTCTCCCATGCGAGCGGAACATCGATCGGTTCGCTGCTGCCCCAATTACCCACGCCGGTCGTGAAAGAATCCGGAATGTTTGTTGCGACACCGGAAACGACCGGGTTGGTCGTTTCCAGGCAGCGAAATTCGATGTTATCGATGCCGAATTTCTGGGTTCCGCCTGCAAACGCATGGCCCTCCATATTCAGGCCCAATGACGCCACGTTCGTGATCGCCGTCCAGAAATCCTCCGCCCCGCCGGATTTAGTCCACCCCGCACCATTCGACGGGATAGGGATGACATAGGACAGCCAACTGCCGACGGGCATCCCGTTAGTGGCAAACGAATGCGTCCAGGACTGACCTGATCCCGTTTCAAGCACCAGGCTCGGAAACGAAGCCACCTCCTCGTCCGCAGCATAGAAATCAAACCGTAGCTCGAGGTCCTTGCCAAAACGGGTGTAATCATCCGCAAAGGACGGTGCGTTCGAGATCGTCGGATCCAGGGGCGCCGGGGGCAATCCGTATGTCAGCGTGATCTCCAGGAAGGCACCGGCGCCACCCGCAACCGCGTTCGTCTGCCAATCGATCGAGACCGTCCCCGATGACGACGCCACCTCCCAACCCGCGATTCCGCCGTCAAAGGTCTCCGGCACGTTTGTGGAGATTGCGCCATACGCCGTCAGCGCGGAAACGGACAGCAAGGTCAGGATCGGCACGGCGCGGCGCGGCGCACGGTTGTCCTCACTTGAACTTCGAGACGAAATCTTCATGGTCATCAATCCCGAGCTACGGCGAAAAGCATCAGAGGCCAGACCTGAACAAGCGTGGCACAACCACCTTCATACGATAGGTATCGGACGAAGCAGGACGAAACCATCCACCAGCACAATGGCGGAGTCGGGGCGCCGAGATTCGAACTCGGGACCTTCTGAACCCCATTCAGACGCGCTGCCAGACTGCGCTACGCCCCGTCACCAGCCAAAGGCCTATTATCCTCGCTCGGAACCCCCTTTTCAAGCGTCAAATTTCGGTCGACGCGGAAGGTGGCGAAGGGCAATTCTGTTTGCTACCCTGATTCTGCCAATGGATATCCTTATAAAAGTTCTGTGGGTCGCCGTCCCGCTCGCCTACGTGGCCACCAACTGGATATGCTTCCGGCTCTTCCAGGCGGAGGACGAGGAGGCGTGGAGGGATCATGCGCGGAGGGGGCTCATCATCGCGCTTGTCGCGCACACCGCGTTCCTTTTCGCCATCGCGGCCGAACATCACCGCTGTCCACTCGCCACGCGAGGCGAAGGGCTCCTGTTCGGCGCATGGATGCTCGCGATCCTGCACCTCATATCCGCGCGCCTGGCCGGAACGAGCACGCTTGGCGCGTTTACCATGCTGCCGGCCACGATCGGCGTCTGCGCATCCGTGTTCCTCCTGAAGTCGGACTTCGGGTTTCCGCCCAAGTATCAAAGCTCCTATTTCATCTTCCATATCGTGGCGAGCCTGACCTCGTACATCAGTTTCTGCATCGCTACGGTGCTGGCCGTGAGCTACCTCGTTCTCTATCGCCGGCTCAAGCAGAAGCAATTCGATACAGCCTTCTTCAAGATTCCCCCGCTTGAGAAACTGGACGCGCTCTGCGCCGCCTGGACCATGACGGGATCCGCCGCGATGCTGATCGGTTCTGCGATCGGCTGGATATGGATGCGGCAGGAAGCGGTCGCGAACCCCGGCGCCAGCCTGTTCCCGATTCTCGGTTTGCTGGCGGTCTTTATCGGTGCCGGTATCGCGCGCCGGACAGCTAATCTGCGCGGTCGACGCTATGCGGTCGTCGTGATCGCTGCATTCGTTCTCGCCGTGCTGGTCCTGTCGATCAACAGTTTTCACGGCTTCTACCGATGACGGCCGGAACGGACAACGCAACGCCCATTGTCGTCGGTGTGAATCATGTGACGGCCGATGTCGCCTTGCGCGACCGGTTGATCTTTCCTGTTGATCGCGTCCCGGAATTCAGCTCGCGACTGACGGCCGATCCGGCGATTACCGAAACGGTTGTTCTCAGCACCTGTAACCGTATCGAAGTTTATGCGATGACGGACGCTCCCGCTGAGGCGGTCCAATCGATTTCGTCACTCTGGAGCCAGACCTGCGACGTCACGATTGAGGAGATTAAGTCGCATTCCTACTGCCAACGGGGAATCGACGCCATACGCCACATTTTTCGCGTCGCATGCTCGCTCGACAGCCTCGTGCTCGGGGAGTCGCAGATCTTTGGCCAGGTCAAAGATGCCTTTGCGGCTGCCCGCGACCACGGCACGGTCGACTTCTATTTCAACCATCTCTTGAAAGAGACGAGCCGCGTGGGCAAACGCATTCGTGCCGAGACGGCAATCAACGAGGGTGCCGTCAGCATCAGTTTTGCCGCCGTACGACTGGCACGCAAGGTCCTCGGCGACCTGACGACGCATACGGCGGGAATTATCGGATCGGGAGACATGGGCCGACTGGCAGCCGAGCATCTGCAGAAGGAGGGCGTGCACGCCTTCTCCATCTTTAACCGATCGCTGGGAGCCGCAGAAGAATTGGCGGCACGGCTAGGCGGCGCGGCCTGGCCACTCGAGGAAGTCGCGAATCGCCTGCACGAGTGCGATGTCGTTGTTTCCGCCACGGACGCGCCGACCACCATCCTGAGCAAAGATCACGTCGCGCGCGCGATGTCGCGGCGTCATGGCCGTCCCCTGTTCCTGATCGATATCGCCGCACCGAGCGATATCGACAACGAGGCCGGCACCCTCGATGACGTTTTTCTCTTCACGATCGACGACCTGAAACAGGTCGTGCGTGACAACGAGGCCCAGCGCCATGAGGCCGTCGCCGCGGCCGAAAAGATCATAGCGGAGGAACTGGAGACCATCGTCGCATGGCAGAAGGAACTCCAAATTCGCTCCACGATCATCAAGCTGCGCCAGAAGTACGATTCGATTGCTGCGGTCGAAATAGCCGACGCGACCCGCAACATGAGCACGGAAGAGGCACAGCGCCTGAAGGTGTTTGGCGAATCCCTGCTCAACAAGTTCCTGCACGCGCCGCTGAATCAACTCAAGGGGATGAGCGAGAACGGGGATGCCAAGTCAGCGAGTTACTATGCAGACCTCATCTTCGGGCTGGAGCAGAACGAAGACCCCGGCGAGCAGAACGGCTGAACAGGTTCCGGGCCTATCGCTTACCTGCCTGGAACGCCGTATCCGTCTAGCCGGATTCCCCGAGGCCCGCCGGACCGAAGATGCGTCGCGGAAGCCAGAGAACGATCTCAGGCACGAAGTATACGATCGCAAGCGCGATCAACTGGATCCCCACGAACGGAACAACGCCGCGATAGATGTCTGCCGTGGTGACTTCTTTCGGCGCTACACCCTTGAGGTAAAAGAGTGCAAACCCGAACGGGGGGGTCAGGAACGACGTCTGAAGGTTGATGGCGATCATGATCGCCATCCATAGCGACTTGGCCTCAAGTCCCATACCCCCGATTTCGAGTCCGTACAGGAGGGGCATCATGATGGGGATCACAATGAAACAGATCTCGATGAAATCGAGAAAGAAGCCGAGCACAAACATGAGCGCCATAATCGCAAGCAGGATGAAACGCGGATCGACCTGCATGTTCGCAACGAAGCTCTCGATAACGAAATCACCCCGTAAGCCCCGGAAGACAACGCCGAAGACCTGCGCGCCGATGAGAATGGTGAACACCATCGCGGTCGTAAACGCCGTTTGGCGCATGACATCCTTCATCACCTTAAGCGTCAGTCGCCGCTTGACGACCGTCAGGACAATGGCCCCGGTGGCGCCACAGGCCGCCGCCTCGGTTGGCGATGCAATGCCCCCCAGAATACTGCCCAGCACAAGCAGGATCAAGAGGGCGGGCGGCAGCAGAGATCGCGCAACATACTCCGCTGCGGATCGTCCTTCCGGCACATTTTCGGCCGCATCACGCGCACGTGGCCCGAGCGACGGATGTCGCCTGATCCGCACACCAAGATACACCACGTACATCAGGACCAGCATGACCCCCGGAAAGATCGCGCCCGTGAACAGGTTCCCGACGTCCACGTTCATGATGTCACCCAACAGAACGAGCACGATCGATGGCGGTATGATCTGCCCCAGCGTACCCGACGCCGCGATCGTGCCGGTTGCGAGGCCCTTGTCGTAGCCGCGCGCCAGCATCGTGGGCAGCGATAACACCCCCATCGTCACCACGGTCGCGCCAACGATCCCGGTCGACGCCGCCAGTAAGGCACCCACGACAACAACCGACACGGCGAGGCCACCCGTCACCCGGCGAAAGATGAACTCCATCGACTCCAACAGCTCACGGGCAAGATTCGACTTCTCCAGCATCATACCCATGAAGATGAACAACGGCACGGCGATCAGGGTAAAGTTCTGGACGATTCCGAATATGCGTGACGGCACGAACCCGAAATCGTTGATGTAGAAATCGACTGCCGGGTGGAAGTAAGCGATCATCGCGAACACGATTGCGGTGCCGCCCAGGGTATAGGCCACGGGAAATCCCGCCATCAACATGGCGAGCAACGCGGCAAACATGAGGAACGGGAGAGCCGTTGCGAGATCCATTACGACGTCTCCGGCGCGGGTTCCAGCTCGACCCGCGCGATGATGCAGATATTGCGGATGGCCATCGCCACCGCCTGCAGGAGCAGTAGAACCGCCGCCAGCGGAATGGCCGCCCGGATCAGCCAGCGCGCCTCGAGTCCACCGGGATCAGGCGAGATCTCGCCAACCAGCAGGGTCTGCCGAAAAAACGCTTCCACCGGCGCGAGGAGGCCGTACAGGAATGAGCCCGGCCCCGCCAGGCCGCTCGTGATGAAATCGACCGGATGTGGATTGTCGAAGACCATCGCCTGCCTGGTGAACGCAACGCCGTACCACGCGATCAGCCCACACATCGGCATCATGGCAAGCAACACGCCGAGCACGTTAACCCAGGCCTTCGCACGCGGCCCCATGCGCCCGTAGAAGATGTCGACACGGACGTGCCCGTCGACCTGCTGCGCGTTGGCCGCGGCCAACAGGAAGATGATACCGAAGAGATGCCACTCCAGCTCCTGGAGCCCGATCGAACTGGATTTAAACAGGTATCGAGCGACCACCTGCTCAGCCGTCAGGAGCACCAGGATCAGCGTGCTCCATTGTGCGACCAGACCGAAGAAACCGGTGATCTTGTCGATGGCGCGGGTAATAATTCGGAGGGCTGTCATTTCAGGTGGACCGCTCCCCTGCGCGGTCGGTCGCGGCCGAAGCTACGCCTTCAGAGCCCGCACGTAGGCCCAGTCGGAAATCTCCTGGTAATCCTCGTACATCTTCTGAAAACCCGTGAAGGAATCGTAGATTCGCGCCGCGATCACACTGGTGTCCCGAATCGAGGACTTGATCTCTTCGGCGTAACCTCGCATCTGGGCCGTGATCTCGAGTGGATACTCGGCGACGATCGTATTCCCTTCATCCAGGATCTTACGATAGTACTCAGAATCCTTGGCCGTCCACTGTGCGAACATCTTGACGTTCGTCTCCGCAGCGCAGGCCTCAACGATCATCTGCAGATCCGCCGGCAGGCTTTCCCATTTCTTGCGGTTGATCATCAGCTCGAGAACCGAACCTGGTTCATGCCAGCCGCCACCGTAGTAGTACTTGGCCACCTTGTGGAAACCCATGATGTAGTCGTGGTACGGCCCCACCCACTCGGTCGCATCGATAACGCCCGTCTGCAGGTTGGTGAATATCTCCGCACCGGCCACCAGCACCGTCTCCGCACCGGCGCGGGAAATGGTCTTGCCGCCCAATCCGGGCATGCGCATCTTGAGCCCCTTGAAATCGTCGATGCTATTGATCTCTTTTCGGAACCAGCCGCCCATCTGAACACCGGTATTGCCGCAGGGCATCGCCTTCAAGTCGTGAGGCGCGTACAACTCGTCCCACAATTCCTGGCCGTCAACACCCGAGATCCAGGCATTCATCCCCTTCGCCGTCATGCCGAACGGCACCGAGGTATAGAATACGGAGGCGGGTATCTTGCCTTCCCAGTAATAGGCGGCCGAGTGCCCCATCTCCACCTGACCACTGCTGACCGTATCAAAGACCTGCAACGCGGGCACCAGCTCACCGGCGCCGTAGACCTGTATATTGAGACGCCCGTTGCTCATCTGTTTCACGCGGGCGGCGAACGCTTGCATACCCGGTCCCCAGATCGGCAGTGTCTTGGGAACAACCATCACCATCCGCCAGTTGAAGACTTTACCCGAGACGTTGGGTCCGCCGCCCGCAGCAGACACGCCGGCCTGCTGCGCACACGACGTCAATGCCCCGGCTGCAGCCACGGCACCCGCAGCTGCGGCACCGGCTCCCGCTTTTTTAATAAAGTCGCGACGTTCCATATCGATTGATCTCCAAAGACCAGTCGATATGAGAGCATTTCGAAGTCTGGGCAGTCAATTCCAATCGTGGGTACAGAAAGATATGCCGGCGTCATGCGAGATTCAGCGCAGACCGGCTCTGGGAACGAACGTTTTGGGCTTCGTGCATGTCCTTCATCAGATGTTGACGGAACGCATCAGGCCACTGCGTAGCGGCGGCTTGATGCAGAGAGCGAACAGTCGCGCCTTGGGATCGACGGTTCCACCGTGATGTGGCAAATTGCCGCAAACGAAGGAGCGTTTAATGAGCGATACCCGCATCGATAATTTTGCAAAGACCCTGGTCAATTATTCTGTCCGAGCGAAGTCCCGCGAGACAATCGCCATCTCCGGGCCGTCGACTGCCGAGGACCTGATCACGGCCGTCCATGAAGAACTTCTGCGCAAGGGCGCCTACCCGATCATCCAGATGACGCCGCCGGGAACCACGGAAAGTTTCTTCCGCCTCGGCAAGCCGCACCACTTCAACTCGATCTCTCGCTACCAGTCGACATTCCCCAGGCTGGTCGACGGATTCGTCCGCATCCTCGCCGAGAACAATACGCGCGAACTGTCCTCGATCAGCCCGACCAGGCAGGCGGCGCTATCAAAAGCTTCCAAGCCCATGCGCGAGACCATGTTGAAAAAGAAGTGGGTCCTGACGCTTTATCCGACGGCGGCCTACGCGCAGGATGCGGAGATGAGCCTGAACGACTTCGAGGACTTCGTTTTCGGCGCCACGTTCTCGGACGAGAAGGATCCGGTCAAGGCGTGGAAGGCGCTGGCCGCCTACCAGCAGAAGCTGATACGCAAGCTCGCCGGTGCCGACCAGATTCGTATCGTGGGGCCAGACACGGATCTCTCCATGTCCGTCAAGGGCCGCACGTTCATCAACTCGGCAGGAACACACAACATGCCGAGTGGCGAGATCTTCACGGGCCCGATCGAGTCGTCCGCCGAAGGCCATATCCGTTACGACTTTCCCGTTTGTGTTCAAGGCCGTGAAGTGGAAGGGATTCGATTGGTTTTCCGCAAGGGCCGCGTCGTCGAGGCTACGGCCGATAAGAACCAGGCCTTTTTGCTGGCCATGCTGGATCAGGACCCGGGCGCCCGTCGCCTGGGCGAACTGGGAATCGGCACGAATCGCAAGATTCAGCGATTCACGAAGAATATCCTGTTCGACGAGAAGATCGGCGGCACGGTGCACCTCGCACTGGGCCAGTCTTACGCCGAGACCGGCGGCAAGAACAAGTCAGCCCTGCACTGGGACATGATCAAAGACCTGAGAAAAGGCGGGTGCCTGTATGTGGACGGGAGCGTCTTTCAAAAGGATGGGAAGTTCAAAGGATAAGAGGTTGGCGGCCCGCGGGTTCCCGGCTTTGCCCGCCCCCCCCTACTCTTCCAGGGTCCGCAATCTCTCGCGCAATCCCGTTCGCCGCATGACGATGTCGTTATTACCGATCGCCATGTAGATCGCCTTCGGCTGACCCACGAGACATACGAGTTTCCGGCCACGCGTGATGCCCGTGTAGAGCAGGTTGCGCTGCAGAAGCTTGTAGTGCTGCGTGGTCATCAGCAGGACAACCGCCGGATACTCGCTGCCTTGTGACTTGTGAATCGTGCACGCGTAGGCCAGGTCGAGCTCATCGCATTCCGTGATCGCATAGGACACCGAACGACCATCGAATTTCACGACGAGTTCCTGCTCCTGCTCGTCGACTCGGTAGACCATACCGATATCGCCGTTGAAGACCTCCTTGTCATAGTTATTGCGGATCTGGATCACACGATCCCCCTGCCGGTAACGACGTCCAAACCGTTCGATCGAAGGGCCGACGGGGTTGAGCGCATCCTGTAAGACACCATTCAGATTGATCGTGCCCAACTGGTTGCGCCGCATCGGCGTCAGCACCTGTACCTCTTTCATCGTGTCGAGTCCAAACCGTTCAGGGATGCGCTTGATCATCAGGTCCATCAAGCGCTCGATAACCTGGTCCGGGCCGTCCGCCGGTATGAAGAAGAAGTCCGCGTCGGCGCCGGCGTCCGGCGTCTCTAGCGCCTCCCCGGCGTTAATGCGATGCGCGTTGTGCACGATCCAACTCCGTTCGGCCTGACGAAAGATCTGGTCCAGCCGGACAGACGGGATGACTCCGGACTCGATAAGATCGCGCAGAACGTTGCCGGGCCCGACACTGGGCAACTGATCCACATCTCCGACCAGGATCAGGCAGCCGTGGTCCGGAATAGCGCGTAACATAACGGCCGCCAACTGCAGATCCATCATGGAGACCTCGTCGATGATGAAGATATCGCCCTCGAGCAGGTTATCCGGCCCGTAATCGAAGAGCCCGGTATTGGGCTGATACTTGAGCAACCGATGGATCGTCTTGGCGCCCTGCCCGGTGGACTCCTCCATCCGTTTCGCAGCCCGTCCCGTGGGCGCCGCGAGCTGCACCTCCAGCTTGCGCTTTCCGAAGACGTCGACCAGGGCTTTCACGATCGTGGTCTTGCCAACCCCCGGACCACCGGTGATGATCGACACCTTCCGGCTCAGGGCCATCTCAAGTGCCAGTACCTGTGCAGGGGCAAAGGCCAACTCCATGCGTCCCTCGGCCCACGGAACCGCCTTCGAAACATCGATCGGCTTGAACTTCGCCTCGGATGAGATCAGCCGGCACGCACTATCCGCCACCGACTTCTCCGCAAAATACATCTGTGCGAGGTACACATCGTCACCGTCGGCGATGAGCGTCGCGGCTGCGATTTCGGCCTCAAGCGCTTCTTCCAGCACGAGGATACTGATGCCGAGCAGCGTTTCCGCCGATTGAATAAGTTCCTCCTTGGGGCAGAAACAGTGACCGTCATCCGCCATCGTCTGCAAGACATACAGCACGCCGGCCCGTGCCCGGACCGGGGATTCCAACTCGATGCCCAGGCTCATCGCAACCTTATCCGCGATCTTGAATCCGATGCCCCAGATGTCGCGCGCCAATCGATAAGGATTCTCCTTCACGACGGCGATCGCATCGCTGCCGTATTCCCTGTGAATACGCGCGGCCTGCGCGATACCGATGCCATGGCTCTGCAGAAAGATCATGATGTCGCGCACGGCCTTCTGCTCATCCCACGAATGCTTAATCAAGTCGCGGCGATGCGCGCCGATGCCCTCCACCTGTTCAAGCTTGCGCGACTCATTTTCGATGATGCGCAGGGTATCGATCCCGAATTTCTCCACCAACCGCCGCGCGAGTTCCTTGCGGATCCCCTTGATCATGCCGCTTGAAAGATAGCGCTCGATGCCCTCCGGTGTAACCGGCTCCAGGCAAACGATGTCATCCGCCTGGAACTGATAACCGTGGCGTTGGTGACGCACCCACTTGCCGCGCGCCTGCAAAGACTCGCCCTCCCAGATGGCAGCGGCAGTGCAGACAACCGTGACCGGCTCCTCGTGACCCCGGGCCCGCACACGGCTTACCGTGTAACCCGTATCCTCCGAGCGATAGATGATGTGCTCGACCGTGCCCGTCAGCTCTTCCGTCTCATGACGACCGCTGCCCTGCTCCGCCGCCGGTGGTTTTTCTGATGCCATCGATTCGTGCTCCAGATTGCGTCCTATTGCCCGATCGCACTCCAATAGCCGGTGTACGCCTCCGGCCCGAAACAGCAGAAGATCACTGTGACCGGCACCTCCTGCTCGCCCAGGTGTCGCCGCGCCTCGCGCACAGCAATTCCCGTGGCACGCTCGAGCGGAAAGCGATAGACCCCGGTACTGATCGCCGGAAACGCAATCGACGCCAGGTTCTCTTCCACGGCGATTTCCAGCGAACGCCGGTAACAACCGGCCAGCAAGTCGTCTTCGCCTTTGCCGCCTCCGTTCCAGACCGGCCCGACCGTATGGATGACACGTCGCGCGGTCAATGCGTATCCGGCGGTTATTTTTGCATCGCCGGTGGAACAACCGTTGAGTTTCCGGCACTCCGCCAGCAACTCGGGGCCCGCCGCACGATGAATCGCCCCGTCCACACCTCCGCCACCGAGTAAAGAGGTATGAGCGGCATTGACGATCGCGTCGACATCCAGTGTCGTGATGTCGGCTTCAGTGACGTGAATGCGTTCGGACATGCGCTACCAGTACTCCACTTCTACTAACCGACGTCAAGTCAGACTTCGGGGATACAGGGTTCACGGTTCCGGGGTTTAGCATAAGTGCGCGGCAGGATGTCTTTCGGGCGGGACCGCCTCCTTCCTTGCGCTGAACCGATCTCCCGAATTCCAGCGGCCCTTCGGGCTGCGGCCGGCCGGCGAATCCGGCTACGAGCATCTCTCGACACGCCAACAGGATTCCGCATGAATCGGCGAACCATCTGCGCTATACTGACGCCATGGCAACCGAGAACCTCTCACGTATGTTGCGGTGGCCTCGCCGATCACGCAGAAACCCGGCCGTGCCGCCCCCCGTGCCGATCATCGCCATCGGTGGCGCGGCGATCACAGGCTTGATGTTGACCATCTTGCTCGTGCACTTTGTACCACGAAAGATCGAAATGTCACCGACCTCACCGATCCACGACCTGCAAAGCCTTCGCTATCCGACCGACCAGTCGCGGCTGCTCGAACCACCTGCGCTGGATGTGTTCCAGGCACCGGCATCGGGAAAGGTTGCGTCGGCGCTATTCGGATCCGCGCGCACGGGAACCGACGGCAAATCCCGCTTCCACGAAGGCATCGACATCGCCCCGCTCTACCGCGAAAAAGACGGCCGAGCGGTCGACTCCATCTTTGCGATAGCGGATGGCACGGTCGCCTACATTAATCGCAGCCCCGGCAATTCGTCGTACGGCATCTACGTCGTCCTGACACATCAGGATCCGGTCGGCGAGGTCTACTCGCTATACGGTCACATGGCGACGGTCGAGAGCGGACTGAAGGAAGGGCGACGGATCGTCGCGGGACAACACCTGGGTCGCATGGGCAATACCTCCACGCTTCGCATTCCAGTCCGCCGCTCGCATCTCCACTTCGAGATCGGGCTCATTGCGAATCGTGCGTTTGCGCGGCGCGTCACCTCGCCACATGGCCTGTACAACGGGTTGAACCTATTCGGAATTGATCCCATACGGTTCTTCCGTAATCACGCACAGTATAGCCCGGCGTTCTCGATGGCCAACCTGCTGGACACGTATCCCGTGGCGTTCAGCGTCGCCCTGCGCACTGCTCGTACCGTGGATTTCTTCGATAACTACCCCTTGCTCTGGCTCGGAGACGGCGAACCGATCG
>CAJWTS010000067.1 GCA_913047795.1 uncultured Verrucomicrobiota bacterium
CCAAGTTGGCGGGATCGATATTCTGATTAATAATGCCGGGTTGGTCAGTATAGGGCCGACAGAGAAGTATTCTCTCGCTGACTGGTCTGAACAAAATGACGTGATGTTCAGTGGGGTCTTTTATTGTATGCAGGCCGTCGGTCGATCAATGCTGGAAAGAGGAAAAGGTGTCATTCTGAATATCAGTTCAATTGGCGCATTAGGCGCGTGGCCCATGCGTGCGAGTTATAACAGCAACAAGGCTGGAGTTATCAGCTTGACAGAAAACATTGGATGCGAATGGGCGCGACGGGGTATTCGTGTGGTGGGTGTAGCGCCCGGTGTTACTAGGACACAGTTGTTCCAGCAAGTGGTTCAAGCGGGAGATGCTTCCGAAGATCAATTCAATCGAAGAACTCCAATGAATCGAGTTGGAGAGGTAGAAGAAATAGCCAGCGTTGTGCAGTTTCTCGTAAGTGATCGAGCAAGCTACATCACGGCGACGACGGTGACCGTTGATGGCGGTTGGGTCGCATGGGGCAATCTACCGATTTAGGTCAGTCATTGGTCGAATCGAAATGATTTTTTCAGGCCAGGTAGTTTGTATTACTGGCGCTGCCCGAGGAATCGGATTTGCTCTCGCGGAAGCTTTTGTAAGTCAAGGCGCTGAAGTCATTTTGACTGACCTCGATGAGGAATCTGGAGTTAGATCCGCAACAGCATTGAACGCAACTTTTGAGAAGCTTGATGTAAGGGAATATTCTTCTGCGCAACGCGTAATATCTAGAATAGTGAAGAGATTCGGTAGAATCGATGTCTGGATCAATAATGCGGGCGTTGCGAACCACAAATTAGCTGTTGACTTGCGCCCTGAGGATTGGGAAGAAGGTATCGGCGTTATGTTGTCAGGTGCCTTTTTTTGCGCAAATCGGGTCGGCCCTATCATGATCAAACAAGAAAGTGGGTGTTTGATCAATATCGCGTCAGTCAATGGTTTGTTGGCGCAAAAGGGTCGCGCTTCATATTGTTCCGCGAAAGCGGGGCTGATTATGTTGACGAAGGTGTTAGCTTCCGAATGGGGACAATATGGTGTGAGGGTAAACGCCGTGGCACCGGGAATCGTGAAGACAGACCTTGCTATCGAGTCAATTAATAGAGGCATCGTTAATGAAAAAGACTATCTTGGCCGGGTACCGATGAGTACCCAGCCAGATTGACATCGTGCTGAAGGTCGAAACCCACAACCATCCCACCGCGATCTCCCCGTACCCCGGCGCAGCGACCGGCGTGGGGGGCGAGATACGCGACGAGGGGGCAACCGGCATCGGCGCGCGCAGCAAGGCCGGCATGGCCGCCTTCATGGTGTCTAACCTGCGCCTGCCCGGCTATCGCATGCCCTGGGAACAGGACGCCGACAGCTTCCCGGAGCGGCTGGCCTCGCCACTGGACATCATGATCGAGGGCCCGATCGGTGGCGCCGCGTTCGGCAACGAGTTTGGCCGGCCCCAACTCTGCGGCCTCTTCCGCACGTACGAAGAGCGCCACGCGGGACAGGTCCGCGGTTACCACAAGCCCATTATGGCCGCGGGCGGCATGGGCAATATCAAGCGTGAGCACACGGCCAAGCGCGCAATCCCGGCGGGCGCGAAGATCCTGCAACTCGGCGGGCCGGCGATGCGTATCGGGCTGGGCGGCGGCGCCGCATCCTCGATGGATACGGGCAGTAATATCGAAGAACTTGATTTTGATTCGGTTCAACGCGACAACGCGGAGATGCAGCGACGTTGCCAGGAGGTCATTGACAGCTGCACGGCGCGCGGCGCCGAGAATCCCATACTCAGCATTCACGACATCGGCGCCGGCGGACTTTCAAACGGCTGCCCCGAGCTCGTCGCCGAAAGTGGGGCGCAGTTCTGGCTTCGCGAAATCCACAACGAAGAACCCTCGATGAGCCCCATGGAGATCTGGTGCTGCGAGTCGCAGGAACGCTACGTGCTCGCGGTCGCGGAGGATGGCGTTGATGGCCTGCTGGACATCTGCGCCCGCGAACGATGCCCCGTCGCCGTGATCGGCGAGGCCAGCGGCGACGAGCGATTGACGCTATACGACGCGCATTTCGACAATCATCCGATCGATCTCGACCTGGACGTGTTGCTGGGGAACGTTCCGCGCATGTCACGCAATGTTGCGCATCGGAAGCCGTCGCCGGTCGCCCTTGACCTTGGCGGCGTCACGATCACCGAAGCCGCCGATCGTGTCCTGCGGCTTCCCTGCGTGGCGGACAAGACGTTCCTGATCACGATCACGGACCGGTCCATCACCGGCCTGGTGGCGCGCGACCAGATGGTGGGACCCTACCAGGTCCCGGTCGCCGACGTAGCCATCACGGCCACGACCTACACGGGCTACACGGGCGAGGCCATGGCCCTGGGCGAACGAACGCCCATCGCGCTCCTCTCGGGTCCCGCGTCGGGGCGCATGGCGATCGGCGAAGCCATCACCAACATCGCGGCGGCGAACATCGGTGCGATCGGCCGCATCAAGCTATCGGCGAACTGGATGTGTGCCTGCGGCGAAGCGGGTGAAGATGCCGTCCTGTTTGACACGGTGCAGGCGGTCGCACTCGAACTTTGCCCCACGCTGGGCATCTCCATCCCGGTCGGCAAGGACTCCCTGTCCATGCGTACGGTCTGGCCGAACGGACAGGGTCGGAGCGAATGCGTGGCCGCTCCGTTAAGTTTGCTGGTGACTTCGTTCGCGCCCGTACAGGACGTCCGCAAGACCCTGACGCCAGATCTCAAGCCGGGCCCCTCCGAACTGATTCTACTCGACCTCGGCCGCGGAAAAAATCGCCTCGGAAGCTCAAGCCTGGCCCAGGTCTTCAACCAGGTCGGATCCGAGGCACCCGATGTAGACGATCCGTCCGACCTGCTGGCGTTCTACGACGCCATCCAAGCCCTGCTCGACCAGGACCTCCTGCTGGCGTACCACGACCGGTCGGACGGCGGCCTGCTGACGACCCTGGCGGAGATGGCCATCGCCGGTCGCGTCGGCATGGACGTGGATCTCGCCGCGCTGGGGGCCGACCCGCTCGCCAATCTCTTCGCTGAAGAGCTCGGCGCCGTCGTGCAGGTGGCGAGCGACAAACTTTCCGCCGCGCTAGCCGTGCTCGAACAGCACGATGCCGCGGCCCTCGGCGTGCAACTGGGCGCCACGACCGGCGACCGGGTACGGATCCGGCAGGGTAACGAAGTCGTCTTCGAACGGTCGATCCCCGATCTCGTCGGCGTATGGTCGGAACTGACGCACCGCATGCAGTCCCACCGCGACCACCCGGACTGTGCGCGCGAAGAGCATGCGCAGCGCCAGGCCGCGGATGACCCCGGACTTTCATTTGCACTGAGTTTTGATCCCTCCGCGGCACCAACGATCCTTGAGACCCGGCCTGCGATCGCGATTCTTCGGGAACAGGGAATCAATGGACAGCGCGAGATGGCGGCCGCTTTCGATCGCGCCGGATTTGAATGCCGCGATGTCCATATGACGGATTTGATCGAGCGCGACCTGGACCTGGCCGGCTTCGTGGGCCTGGTCGCGTGTGGGGGCTTTTCATACGGTGATGTCCTCGGCGCCGGCTCGGGGTGGGCCAAATCGATACTTTTCAACGATCGCCTGAAGGAACTGTTTCAAGCGTTTTTCGCGCGTGAGGAGACATTCGCGCTAGGTGTCTGTAACGGCTGCCAGATGATGTCGCAGCTGCGCGAGATCATTCCGGGGGCCGGCGCCTGGCCGACGTTCGCGCGCAACCGGTCGGAGCAGTTCGAGGCCCGCTTTATATCGGTCGAAATCTGCCCGTCGCCCTCCATTCTGCTTGCCGGTATGCAGGGCTCGCGGCTCGCCGTACCGGTCGCTCACGGCGAAGGGCGCGCCGTATTCGATGGCGACATGCCCGCGGGGCACTGCATGCGTTATGTCGACAACCATGGCAATGCAACCGAGCGCTACCCCGCCAATCCCAACGGATCGCCCGACGGAGTAACGGGGCTGACCACGGAAGACGGCCGCGTGACAATCATGATGCCCCACCCCGAGCGTGTCTTCCGCAATGTTCAACTCTCCTATCGCCCCGCCGAATTGAGCGGAGACGACAGCCCCTGGATGCGCTTGTTTCGGAACGGACGCACCTGGGTGGGGTGACTCGCGAAAGGAGAAATCAAGCCATGGAACGCGCAGTTGTCTTGTTATCCGGCGGTGTGGATTCGTCAACGCTGCTGCACCACATCCGGCAGACCCTTGGCGTGCAAAACGTCTACGCGGTATCATTTACGTATGGCCAGAAGCACGTGCGCGAGATCGATATGGCGCGCCGGCAGGCGGAGGCGGCCGGCGTCGCCGATCACCACGTGATTGATATCGCTTCGTTTGCGGGCGTTGCCGAAGGCGGGTCGGCATTGACCGATGCGTCGATCCATATTCCTGATCTCGTGGACATCGCGGAGGAGGATCGTGAACAGCCGCCCACCTACGTTCCGAACCGGAACATGACCTTTCTGGCGCTTGCCGCCGCCTACGCGGAAGCACGCGGTATTACCGACATCTTTTATGGCGCCCAGGCCCAGGACGAGTACGGCTATTGGGACTGCACGACCGACTTCCTGGAAAAGATTAACCACGTGTTCGCACTGAATCGCGGAGAGGCGATCACGATCCACGCCCCTTTCGTGGATCTGCGTAAGGCCGCGATCGTGAAGATGGGCCTGGCGTTAGGGGTCGACTACGCCATGACCTGGACCTGCTATCGCGGTGGCGACACCCCCTGTGGCGGGTGTCCGAGCTGCGTGGAGCGTGCCGGCGCCTTCCGGGAAGCCGGCGCCGAAGATAGCGGCGGCAGTGCTGCCGCGCCCTGAACCGACAGCCGAAGATCGGGGTTGTCTAAATCTGCGGCTCCTGTATAAAAGACGACTGTGTCTTGAGCCATACAAACATGCCTAACAGTGTACTTATCGGGGCCCAGTGGGGAGATGAAGGGAAGGGCAAGATTATCGACGTGCTGACCGAGGACGTCGACATTGTCGTCCGCTATCAAGGCGGCGGCAACGCCGGCCACACGGTCGAAGTCGGCGATGAACGCTATATTCTGCACCTGGTTCCATCCGGCATCCTGCGCGAAGATACGCACTGTGTCATCGGCAATGGCGTTGTTGTTGACCCCCTGACCCTATCCGAGGAGATACGCGAACTTGAAAAGCGCGGATTCTCGCTGTGCGGCCGGCTGCACGTCAGCGATCGCGCGCATGTTGTGTTGCCCTACCATCGCGAGCTCGACGCCGGGCGCGAAAACACGAGCGACGAGAATAGCAAGATCGGCACGACGAAACGCGGGATCGGCCCCACGTATGGCGACAAGGCCTCGCGGCGCGGCATACGAATGGGCGACCTGGTGGACGAGAACACGCTCGACGAAATGATCATCGAGCGTGTCGACGAAAACAACCGCGTTCTAGCCGCGATGGGCGCGCAACCCGTCGAAGCGGCTGAGGTTGTGACCAGCTACCGCGAAGTGGCCCGATTTTTGGCACCCTACATTTCCGATACCGTCTCGCTGCTGCACGACGCGCACGCGGACGGAAAATCGATCCTCTTCGAGGGGGCCCAGGGAACCATGCTGGATATCGATTTTGGCACCTTTCCGTACGTCACCTCCTCGAATGCAACCTCGGGCGGAGCCTGTACCGGAACCGGGATTGCCCCGAATGCGATCGATCGCGTGATCGGCGTGGTCAAGGCCTATACCACCCGGGTCGGGGCCGGTCCGTTTCCGACCGAGCTTTTCGACGAAGCGGGCGAGACCTTAAGTCGCGAAGGCAAGGAATTCGGCGCGACGACGGGACGGCCTCGACGCTGCGGATGGTTCGACGCGGTCGTGGCGCGTTACTCGGCAATGGTCAACGGCGTCGATCTCTGGGCCATCACGAAACTCGATGTCCTTGATAGTTTCGAATCGATCAAGATCTGTGTGGCTTATGACTGCGATGGGAAACGCCTGGAACGCATGCCGGCCAACATTCGACAGTTCGAACGCTGTCGCCCGATCTACGAGGAAATGGAAGGTTGGTGCACGTCGACGCGGGAGGCCGCCGGGTACGACGATCTACCCGCCGCGGCGCGTCTTTATCTCGAACGGCTCTGCGAACTGTCCGGCGGCGAACTCGGCATCGTTTCCGTTGGACCGCGCCGTGCGAGCACGTTGCGAATTGCCCTTTAGCGATCGCGGCGACTCGGACGCCGCCAGCAACGGACGATCATGAGTGCAAAGCCGATGGGATCAGCAAACGTACCTCGACACATCGCCATCATCATGGACGGCAATGGACGCTGGGCGAAGGCCCGGCGCCTGCCGCGCATCAAGGGGCACGAAGAGGGCGCCCGGTCGGTGCGCGCCGTGATTCGCGCCTGCCGCGATGCGGGCGTTGAGTACCTGACCCTGTACGCGTTCAGCGTCGAAAACTGGATTCGCCCGCCGGCAGAGATCCGGGGCCTGATGCGCCTTCTGAAGAAGACCCTGCGTGAGCAGGAATTCGAATTGCACGAAAACAAGGTGCGCCTGCGCGTCATCGGACGTCTCCAGGATCTGCCCCGGGATCTGCGCGTAGAATTGAAGCGCGTCATGCGCGAGACGGCCCACTACGCGAGCGGAAACCTTATCCTGGCGCTCAGCTACGGGGGCCGCACGGAAATTGTTCATGCGGCACGTCAACTCGCCCGCCGGGTGGCGAACGGAGAGATCTCGCATCGTAGTATTAACGAAAAGTCGTTTGCCCGGCACCTTTATGCGCCGGATGTGCCCGATCCGGACCTCCTCATTCGTACCAGCGGGGAGATGCGGATCAGTAATTTCCTTCTCTGGCAGATTTCGTATAGTGAGTTGTACGTCACGGACGTACACTGGCCGGATTTCCGGGACGAGGAACTCGCGAAGGCGATTAAGGCCTACGCTCAGCGTCAGCGGCGCTTCGGCGATATCAAGTAGCAAAAACGAGTCGCCGGCATTCGACACCGGCCCAACTCAGTGGAAGGCAACAAGAGTCTGCAATGCTCCGTCACCGCGTCAGAAGCGCCGTCCTGATCTGTAGTGGCCTGATCCTGGCGACGCTGTACGCGCCCGCATGGAGCGTCTTGATCTTCCTCACCGCGGTCGCGTCGATCGCCATGCTGGAATTCTGCCACATGCTCGACCTGGCGCGGATACCGGTCTTCCGCATCTACGGTGTAGTCTGTGGCATTGCAATCATCACGGTCACGTTCTTCACGCTGGGTCCGAGCCCGGAGCAACTCGCGCAATCGTACAAATGGGAGTGCTTCATCCTCTTTGCGACAGTCGTGGTCGTGTGTGTGCGTCAATTTCCGCAGAAGCATAACGACCAGCCACTGGCAACCGTTGCCTGCACGTTACTCGGCGTACTGTACGTTCCCTTCTTGATCAACTACTTCACGCGCATCCTCTTTACATGGGATGATGTCGGCATTCGGGACTCCCTGGGCAGGACCGGGCAATTGCTGCTGTTCTACGCCATGGTCGTGATCAAGTCGGGCGATATCGGCGCGTATTTCGTGGGACGCAAATGGGGCCGCCACAAGTTGTTCGAACGCGTCTCGCCGAGCAAGACGTGGGAGGGACTGGGTGGCGGCGTGAGCGCCAGTCTTGCCGGGAGCCTGTGCTTTTTCTATTCGGTGGGAGGCGTCATGGGACAGGTCAGCATGCGCCTGCACGACGCCATCATACTGGGCATTGTGCTCTCACTCGTCGGCACGGTCGGCGACTTGTTCGAGTCCTTGCTCAAGAGGGCAGCGGGCATGAAAGACTCCGGGAGCACCATTCCCGGGATGGGGGGCGTGCTGGACGTGCTCGACAGCCTGCTGTTCGCCGCACCGCTGCTGTACATCTATGCGATCATGTTCCTCCCGAGCACCTGATGGCATGAAACGCTTGATCATACTGGGCAGCGCGGGATCGATCGGGCAGAGCACCCTCCAGATCGTCGAAGCCTTGCCGGACGATTTTACTGTCACGGGCCTTGCCGTCGACCGCAATACCGACGAGGTTCTGGCACAAGCAGCAAAATTCGGGGTCAAACATGTTGCCGTGGCTGACCCTCGCGCGGCCAAGAAAGCGCAGGCAGACGCGCCGTCCGGCGTCCATGTGACCGCCGGTCCGGAGGCCGTCGCGGCACTGGCCGGCATGGACGATGCCGACGTCGTGGTAGGTGCCATCGTGGGCATGGCCGGACTGGAGCCGATACTGGCGGCGATCGAGCGGGGACGCGAAATTGCATTAGCCACCAAGGAAGTACTCGTTGCGGCAGGCGAGGTCGTGACCTCGCGCGCAAAGGCGCGCGGCGCAACGCTGCTTCCGGTAGACAGCGAACCGAGCGCTATCTTCCAGTGCCTGGCGGGCAAGCCCGGGCCCAGTGTCCGCCGACTGATTCTGACGGCTTCCGGCGGTCCGTTTACAGTGCAGGAGGATCTGGATCTCACAACAGTCTCCCCGGCCCAGGCACTCAATCACCCTCGCTGGGATATGGGCCAGAAGGTTACGATCGACTCCGCCACGCTCATGAACAAGGGCCTCGAGATCATGGAATCGCGCTGGCTATTCGACATGTCGATGGATTCGATAGATGTCGTCATCCATCCAGAGAGCATCGTGCATTCCATGGTTGAATTCATCGATGGCAGCGTACTGGCACAATTGAGTGTTCCGGACATGCGTTTTGCGATACAATACGCGCTCACTCACCCACAGCGCCTCGATGGCCGCCTGCCAGGATTGAACCTCATGGAACTCGGAGCTTTACATTTTGGCGAACCCGATGATAAGCGTTTCCCCTGCCTCCAATTGGCACGTTCGGCCGGGAGCACGGGCGGAACGATGCCGGCGGCATTGAACGCCGCAAACGAAATCGCGGTACACCGTTTCCTCCGTGAGGATATCCGTTTCCCGGGAATCTGGAAAATTGTGGAAGAAGTGATGACCCAACACAATCTGGTTGAACAACCGTCGCTGGACGACGTGATCGAGGCCGACCGCTGGGCCCGCACGGCCGCGGAGGAAATCCGATGCTAGCGTTGGGTGATGCCGGCATTATCGCGACCGTGCTCAAGGGCGCCTTCCTTGTGCTGGCCGTTCTGTTGACGTTCGGCTTCACGATCTTTGTGCACGAACTCGGCCACTTCCTCGTCGCGCGCACGTGCGGGATGGTGGTCGACGTCTTCGCCATCGGCTTTGGCCGCGCAATCTGGCAGAAGAAGCACAAAGGCATCGTATACAAGATCGGCTGGATTCCGTTCGGCGGATACGTGGCTCTGCCGCAAATGGAACCGCCGACCGAAGAGCGCCGCCAGAAGGACCCCGAGCCCGACGTGGGCGAAGAGCGCACGGAGCGAGAAGGTCTGCCGCCGGTTAAGCCCTGGCAGAAAATCCTGGTGGCCGTTGCCGGGCCCGTGGGAAATATCATTCTCGCGTTCATTCTCGCCTGGGTCATCTACGCCATGAATCCGCAGCCGGTCGCCGTCAACGTCGCCGCGATCGTCGGCTATGTCGATGCCGATAGCGCGGCGCATGAGGCCGGCCTCCGCGCCGGCGACCGCATTCTCTCGGCCAACGGAGAAACGGTCCGGACCTGGTACGACTTCGTACAATTGGGGGCCTTGACGGAGGAAATCACCGTCGACGTCGCGCGCGACACGGGCCACACGGGCCACACGGAGCTCACGATTCCGACCGTCATGAACGAACTGGATGTACGCATGATCGAGGGGATCGCCCAGGGTTCGCTCTGCGTGGTCGGCAAGGTGGCGCCGGGCACGAGCGCCGAATCCGCGGGTCTCGAACCGGGAGACATCATCCAGGAATTTGACGGGATCAAGCTCGGGGGCCGGGGGCATCTGCAGATGCTGGTTGCCGAACGCGAGAACGTCGCGGTATCGGCGCTCATCGAACGCGACGGAAAGGCCATGAACCTGGACGTGACGCCTAGGCGCGACGAGGAGCACGACATGGTCCGCATCGGAATTCATTTCGCAATGGAGACGACGACGCCCTGGAATCAGGTCAAGCACGACGCCGTTGCGATTCTACGCCTGCTGCGTGCGCTGGTCACGCCCGGTGAGGCCGGTCACGCGGCAAAGGGAATCGGCGGCCCGCCGGCGATCCTGATGTTAATCGGCGTGTCGTTCTCGTCGGGCCTGATCCCAGCGCTCGGATTCATCCGATTCCTGAACGTGAACCTTGCCATCTTGAACCTGATGCCCATTCCGATTCTCGACGGGGGACACGTCATGTTCTCGCTCTACGAGATGTTAACGCGACGTCGACTGCACCCGAAATTCGTTAACGTCACGATGCACATCTTCATGGTTCTGCTGATTGCCGTGATGCTTCTACTGACAGCCCGCGACCTGAAGCGGGCGCCGAAGATCATGCGCGTCCTGCGCGGCGAACCGGCACCGGTCGATAAGGCGAAGGATGCAGCGGAACCCGCTGCGACGCCGGAAGATGCGTCGCTCCCGGGCGAGATGACCAGCGAGTAAAATCGGCGCGGCGTGGGCCGGCTAGATCGACGCGAGAAGCTGATGCGCACGGCTCTTACGGCGATTCGCCGTATTCTTCGACATGACCCCCTTCTTGACCGCACGATCGATCGCAGAGGTATAGTCCCGAAAAGCCGTTGCCCCCTTCTCCTTGTTCTTACCCACGACCGCTTCGGCCAGCGTGTTCCGCAGGGAGCCTACCAGGCTCTTCACGGCCCGATTGCGCTCGCGAGCGCGGTCGGCCTGTCTCAGTCGCTTCTCAGCACCTTTATTGTTGGGCATTGTCTGTTCCTTGATTACCGGTATGAAGGGCTGACATACTAGGGGCCCAAAGCCGTGCGTCAAACAGAAAAATTCGATTTTAATGCCCAGGGGAATTCCGTGTGATTTCTGGCCTAAACCCAGCTTGTTATAACCTATGTTAGGCGTGATACGAATCATCGCAGGTCTGCTGACCTACCCGTTTTGTGTTGCGGCCAGCTTGACGGTTCTCGACGTCCTGGGCTTGGTCCGGCCCGAATCGTATTCCGCTGTAACCCCGGAGACGTGGGCGCTGGTCATCGGGTTCGTGCTCTGGTCCTTTCTATATCTCACGATGCCGCGGCCGGTCCGAACCTACGTGCTCGCCCACGAACTCACACATGCGCTCTGGGGAACATTGATGGGTGCGCGTATCACCAAATTCAAAGTATCCCGCGATGGCGGAAGCGTGACGCTCTCCAAGAACAACTTTCTGATTACGCTGGCCCCCTATTTCTTTCCCTTCTACACCTTCATCGTCATCCTGATCTACGCCGCGCTTTCTCTTTTTCTCGAACTGGGTGCCTACGAGCTGTACTGGCTCGGCCTGGTCGGCTTGACATGGGGCTTCCACTTCTCCTTCACAATCAGCATGCTGCTCCAGCATCAGAGCGATATTCAGCGCTACGGGCATCTTTTTTCGTACGGGATCATCATTCTTCTGAACGTTCTGGGGATCGCGATCTGGATCGTCGCCGTGTCGTCGGTGACCGGTACGGACATGTGGCGCCGGTTTGCGGTCCGATCCGTCGAGGTCTGGAGCTGGCTCGCCGCCCAGGCCATGGCCGGGGGGCGCTTTTTAGCACAATATTTCTAGGAACCGCGCGTTATACGTAGGAATCGGGGTGGTTCCATGGCGCGCATGGATGAGCAGAATTGATGGACATGCCTGACCAGGAATTGCTGGACCTGTATCGACAGGGAGACACGGGGGCCATCGGCGTGCTGGTCGAGCGCCACCGCCGCCCGCTTTACGGATTTATACTGAAGTCGACCGAGGGACGTACGGATGCAGATGAAATATTTCAAGAGACGTGGTTTAGAGCCCTACGACGTATCGATTCCTACAAGCATCAGAATTTTCGCGCCTGGCTCATGCGCATCGCCCGCAACCTCATTATCGACCGCGCCCGCCGCAAGAAGCCGGTGGCCAGTCTCGACGCCGAAACCGAGGACGGGCAGACGATGGCCGAGAGCATTCCAGGCCCCGCGCGCGCGCCGGCCGAAGAGGCGCGGGATCACGAACTGGGTGACAGGATCGCGCGCGCCGTCGCGGACCTTCCGGACGATCAACGTGAGGTCTTTTTAATGCGGACACAGGCTGACATGTCCTTCAAGGACGTCGCGGAAACACAGGGCGTGTCCGTCAATACTGCGCTGGCGCGCATGCATTACGCGATCGGCAAGTTACGTGCGGTGCTCCAGGACGAGTACGAGCAGCTCGGGAGATGATATGAACTGCCAGGAAATTGAAAAATTGATGCTTCTGGAACAAAGCGGCGAAGGCACGCCGGAAGACGCCGGGACAATCGAGCAACACGTCGCGTCCTGCACGGCGTGCCAACGCTACCGCGATGAACTGGCCGCCATACTGAGCCTGGCCGAAGCCGCGGAGCCATCCGACGGGCCGGCGCCGGGGGTCATTGCAGCCATCGAAGAGGAAGCGGCGCGCCGCGCCACGCGCGTCATCCGATTCCCGCGGCCGGCCCTGCAATGGCTGGCTTACGCGGCCGCGGCCGCGCTGCTTGTCGGCGGATGGCTACTTCTGACTCGAAACGCGGAACGGGTCAATGATCCGACCCGCATGGTCCACCAGGGCGCGCAACCAGCGGGCAACCCGATGTCGTCGATGGAGACGGCCGCCGATGTTTCTGTCCTGGTCGCCATGCTGGCCGACGAGACGGACTCGGACATGGTCGAGGATATCGAGATGGCCGAAGACCGGGAACAGGCGATCAAGGTTCTTGCAAGACAACTGCTGCGCCTGCAGGGCATCAATACGGATGAGGATCTGCTCGCCGACGATCTGTTTCAGCCGGATCTTTCCGCCTTCCCACCGACGCACGTATCGGCGCCTGTAACGAGCTGACGCAACGATGCGTCAGGCGCCACCAGCCGGTGTCGATTCGAGCATGGCCACGCGCTCGGCGTCCGCCCAGAGTTCCTCCAGCGCATAGAAGGCCCGGGCTTCGGCTGTGAAAATGTGCACCACGACGTCGACGTAATCCAGCACCATCCAGTTTCCGGTGGGTTCCCCCGCGCGGCGAAAGCACGGAATACTCCGGCGCTTAAGGCTCACCTGCACGTCTTCGTACATCGCCTTCAGATGGGGCGGACTTGAGCCGGTAACGATCACGAAGTAGTCGGTGATGCTGGTCAGCCCGCTCACGTCGAGCACAAGGGTATCCATGCCCTTCTTGTCCGCGAGAATCTCGCAGATCAGGCGTGCCAGCGTCCCGGATTCCACCGGATCCGAATTGTCCTGCGGCGCGTCGGGAGTACTCATACGTGACACCGTTTATCGGTAGAGGCCATGTGCATCAATATACGCGCTGACGGTGTCGGGCACAAGATATCGAATCGGCAAGCCGCCACGAATTCGAGATCGAACGTCGGACGAGGAGATCTTGACCGAATGACCGGTAGCCACGTGCGCGAGCAGCTTTTTCGTCCAGTCCGGCTCCAGCCCGAGGCTGGCCGCAATTTGATCGCGTTCGAATCCCGGCCGTACGATCGTCAGCACGGCGCACAGTTGAAGCAATTCTTCCACATCGCGCCACAAGTGAAATTCCGCCAGGGAATCGCCGCCGATGATCAGGTTCCACTCCGGATCGGGATCATCCGCTTGCAGCTGCCGCACCGTGTCAATCGAGTATGAGACGCCACCCCGTTCGATCTCAACGGCCGATACGTCGAATGGCGCATGATCGGCAACGGCGGCCTCAACCATCTCGCGCCGATGTTCCGCGCTCACCATCTCGGCGGCCGTTTTATGCGGCGGCGACGCACACGGCATGAACAGAATCCGGTCGAGCCCAAAGGCCTCCAGTGCATCCTGCGCAATAATGAGATGGCCCAGGTGAATGGGATTGAACGAGCCGCCAAGGATACCGATTTTCATAATGATCGCCGATGCACGGCCCTCACGACGTGTACGTACGGAAGGAGGGGTAGGATCCCAGCATTCGCATGACGTCCGCATGCTCCGAGGCCTGCTCCAGTGCGTTTTTCAATGCCGGCGAAGCCGCATTGCCTTCGACATCCAGAAAAAACGCGAATTGATTGGGCATGCCCTTGATTGGACGCGAAATAATCCGCGAAAGATTCAGTCCCGCATCCGCAATCGGTTGAAGAAACGATAGCAGGCTGCCCGGCCGGTTCGCCAGGCGAACCGCGAGACTGGTCTTTCGCACCCGACTCCGATCCGTACGCTGCCGGGTCAGGATATAGAAATGCGTCACGTTCGTCTCACTCGCACCGGGAATCGGAAAGGTCAGCACGTCGAGCCCATAGAGCGCCGCCGCCGCGCGGCTACCGATCGCCGCCGCGTCGTCCTGATCGACAACATTCAGCGCAGCAGCGGCGGTGCTCGGCGTCGCGACCGCCCGGGTGTGTGGATATTTTTCCGCGATCCACGACTCGCAATGCTCAAGCGGAATCGGGTGCGAGTAGACCGTGTTGATAGCCTTCCCCTTGTGCCCCAGCAACGCCAGCTTGACGTTGAGCGAAATCTCTTCGTCGATGCTCAGCCCCAACGCTTCATCCAGCAACATGTCCACCGTGTCGTAAATGGTGCCCCCCGTCGAATTGACGATCGGCATGACCCCGCACCGGCTACGACGCCGCGCGACGTAACGACATATGTCGCGCACGGTCTCACGCGGCACAAAGCGTACGTCTTCGCCACGGAAGCGCTTGCGCGCGACCGCGTGCGAATAGGTTCCTTCCGGACCCAGGTAAACAATTTCTCGCATACTTTCTTCCCCGGGGTGGCTGTTCGGGCGGGGCGCGCCCTCGTCACGGCCCCAAGCCAGCACAGGCATACTAGCCCGCATCTCGCGCGAGTCCTCTACTGCGAGGCCGCATCGTACCACAAATCGGGCACTCGCTACGATAACTCGCGCATGATGCGGGCTCGCCGAGTGTCGACAGCCGTGCAAATCCGCGGGACCGTCACTCCGCAAACGCCTGGGCCGATCGACCCTTAAGGAAATCGCGCAGGTACCGCGCGGTGTACGAGTGTTCGGGAGGGTGCTCGGCAAGATCGCGCGGCGTACCTTGCGCCACAATCCGGCCACCGGCGCGGTCCGCAACCCACCAGTGCACGGGCTCGTCCCCCCCGCGTCCCGAAATGGTGGAGAGGGCACGGGTGATGGGCGTGGGTGAGTGATGCCCCAGGCCCAGAAGGGCCAAAGCCAGGCCAATACAGAATGCTCGCACGCAACCTCTGACGATGGCGCCCCCGCGCCGGTGTCACAGGCTGTGTACGGAGACTCCCTCAAGTCCCAAGAGGCG
>CAJWTS010000068.1 GCA_913047795.1 uncultured Verrucomicrobiota bacterium
CGGTGTTTCCGCTGCCCACGTCACGCGGAATCGAATCCGGATCAACGTAGTCTAGCAGGTTCTGGAACACGAAATTCGCGTCAGCAGTTGTGGCATCAATGATCCCCACCGCCAGTGCGGAGACTATTTCATTGCTTCGATTGACTAGATCGTTTGCGTTACCACTGAGGCTAACGATATTGGTGCGAATCGGGTCGCTCGGGCCGCCGCCGGTAGGATCGAAATATCCCTTCGGGTTGTAAGAGAAGGGGAAGAAGCTGGCCGGCCAGGAGTCCAGCCCGTAGTCGTCTCCGGACCCGTCGTCGCGTTGCAACTCCCAGAGTTCCTGGAGAGTCTCGTACCGATCGAGATGCTGGATGCGTGCCTGAAAGAACGCTCCGGTTGAATTCATCTCGGGGAGTTGACTCAACTGGATCTCTACGGGATCCACACCGAAAAATCGTGTCGCCTTGCCGCCGGCGGTGGAGGCATCCAGGAGGCCGGAGCAGTTTACGATCATATACGTGTATGCACCGGTTTCGCTCCCGAGCCAGTCGGAACTCAAGTTGCTTAACTCGTCGTGGAAGACGCCGGGGACATAGTTGCTAAACTGGATGTAACCCGAGTAGGCCGACCAGCCTCCAGTCGCGGGATGAAGATCTGCCTCCGGATAGACCCCCCACGAGTCAATGGTGACCAATGCGTTCGACAGTCCTTCCAGCACCAGGTCGCGTGCATCGGCACAGTCGACGACCGCGGGGGAGGGGCATGTGGAAGTGACGACGATGTCATCGCCGTTGTCCGTGATGCCGTCCGGTCCAGTGGAAGAGAGCGTGTACGACTGGTAGTTCGTCCCCACCTCGTAGCGGACGGCACTCCCCCAGGGATCGATGATCTCCGCGCTGCAGTTGGTCCATGTTATAAAAGAGGGGGCACCACCCACATCAACCCAGGCTTCGTTGTGCCAAGCGCCCCCGCTGATATTCACGTCCTTGAGATATGTCTTCCAACGATCATGCTGGGCGCCGACGTAAAGATGGTAGTAAAGGCCCGTGACCAGACCCCAGCTGATGCCCGGAGGATCTGTATCGGGTCCCGTGCACACGTACGACCAGTCCACCGCCTTTGTGGGAGGATAAACACCGAATGTGGCGAAATACTCCTCGATCGCGCCGCGTAGACCCTCGAGCGAGGAAATTGCCTGGGCGCGCTTCGAGCGATTGTTGGTGAAGGCCGCGAGGGCGAAGATGGAGGACAGCATGATGGCTATCACCAGCACGACCATCAGCAACTCGATCAGGGTGAACCCGCCCCGATGGACAGCGTCTGTGTTATGCGTTCCATCTCGCTTTCTCATATCAACCTCCATATCAACGTTCGTCTCAATCTTGAGAATCAGGATTCCTACACCGGTATGCACCACGAGCCAATACGATGCTGTAGAAGATACGCTAATCGATGCCTGTTCTTACAGTCTTTTTGCATCTCTTTGGCGGTAACCGCCGCTATAATAACAGCTTCTGACGAATCAGGCGATCCCCATGGACCCGAACAACACTGAAACCGCTGACCGCGTCACCCGGCGCAGCCTGGTCTCCCGCCTCAAGAATTGGGACGACCAGAGCAGCTGGAACGAGTTTTTCGACGCTTACTGGCGCCTCATCTACAGTGCTGCATTGAAGGCCGGCCTGAATGATGCCGAGGCGCAGGATGTGACCCAGGAGACCATCATCACCGTCAGCAAGAGTATTCGTTCCTTTGAATACGATCGCAAGAAGGGCTCTTTCAAGGGCTGGCTGCTCAATACCACGCGCTGGCGAATCGCGGACCAGTTCCGCCGCCGGGACAAGAACGTCGTGCAGCTGCACCGGCCGGACGAAGACGGGTCCAACCCTATTGAGAACATACCGGATCCGTCTTCCGAGAACTGGACGGCGTCCTGGGACCGCGACTGGGAGCAGCACGTGTATGCGGCCGCGCTGCAACGCGTAAAGGCACAGATCGCGCCCGAACAATTCCAGATATTCGACTGCTACGTCAACAAAGAGTGGCCCGCGGCGAAGGTAGCAAAGTCGTTGAGTATCTCGCTCGGACAGGTCTACATCGCCAAGCACCGCGTCACGACCGCAATCAAGAAGGCCGTCAAGGCCATCGAGAACGCGGAATTGGGATGAGGGATGAATTCGCGAATTCGGGCCATTCGTGATTAAATAGAAGAAGACCGGCAGGCAGCCGGATAAGGAACTATCCGCACGTGTCAACGGAGCAGACATCATCCGCCGCGGGCCTCGTGATTCCCGATCACGACATGCTGCGCTGTATCGGCAGCGGAAGTTACGGCGAGGTCTGGCTGGCGCGTAATGTGACGGGCGTCTACCGCGCGGTCAAAATCGTCTATCACCAACAGTTCTCTTCGGACCGGCCCTTTCTGCAGGAGTTCTCGGGCATTCAGCGCTACGAAGTCGTCTCGCGTCGACACGAAGGCCTGCTACAAGTGCTGCACGTCGGAATTAACGATGATCAGCAATACTTTTTTTACGTGATGGAACTGGCCGACGACGTCGCCGCGGGTCGTGTCGTCGACCCGGCGACCTATCGACCCCGCACATTGCGCACGGACATGAAGACCCCTCAGCGTCTGCCGGTGCACGAGTGTATCGCAATCGGCACACGCCTGACAGATGCCCTGACCTGCCTGCACGACAACGGACTGGTTCACCGCGACGTGAAACCCGAAAACATCATCATCGTCGATGGACAACCCAAATTGGCCGATATCGGTCTCGTCGCCGCGCTGGGACAACAGACGTTTGTCGGGACGGAGGGGTATTATCCGCCCGAGGGCCCGGGCCATAAACAGGCTGACATGTACGGACTCGGTAAAGTCCTCTACGAGATCAGCACCGGCAACGATCGGCTGCAATTTCCGGCCCTGCCAGCGGATCTCGGACCGGATCACGATCAGGAGCTGTTTATGCAGTTCAACCGAATTGTACTCACGGCCTGCCAGAATGACCTCACGAAGCGCTATCCGCATCTCCAGGAGATGCAGGACGATCTCGTCGCCCTGGGAGCCGGCAAGCCGCCGCCGAGCCGGATTGCCCTGCATGCCGCACGCAACCGTGACGCCACGGGCCGGCCCCCGGCACTGTTCGCACGCACCGCCAAGACGCTCGGCACGCTTCTGCTGGTGATCGGCGGCGGCGCAGGCTTTCTGGCGCTGACCCTCTACATCAGCGGCGCACTGAACGATGTATTCACACCATCCGCGCCGACCGTTGCGTCCCTGACCGGAACATGGGTCCACGGCGATGAGGACATCCACCTGGATGCCGCTGGAAACCTTCGTCGCGACATCTATTCGGACGACGGTCGCGTACGACCGCTAACCGGCCTCTGGCACTTACGTCGCAACCTGTTGATTTGCATTTACGATAATGACCTTCGTGATCTGCAAGCCGGGCAAGAGGAGGTCTTCGAGATCATGGAGGTCACAGACGCCGGCATCCTCTTACGCAATGCACAGGGCGCGCTGGTCCGTTTTCAAGCGCCACAGGCCCAAAAATAGTCGGCCGAACTCGCGCGCCGTTTCCGAACCGCCCCAGAAGGCACCTCCACTCTATGCATGGCGGTAGGAGCGCGACCTTCCACGTATGCCTGGGCTGGCATCATACAGCGCGGCGGCGAATAGGCTTCGCGCTTGCCCACGACGCGGATGCTGACTCGTGATTTCGCTCCGGTCTAGGCTTAAGACAGCTTCTCGATGACGGTGACCAGCGGCAGGAACATGGCGATCACGATCGTACCGACGATCACGGCGAGGAAGACGATCATGATCGGCTCAATGACCGACGTCAGGCTTTCGACCAGTCGATCGACCTCATCGTCATAGGCGTCCGCGATCTTGACCAACATGTCCGGCAGGGCACCCGTCTCCTCGCCCACATCGATCATGCTGACCACCATATCCGGAAATGCCTTCGATGCCGCCAGCGGATCGGCCATCGTATCGCCTTCCTTGACACTGTCATGCACGCGCATGATTGCGCGGGAGATCACTTCATTGCCCGCCGTTTCACGAACGATATTCAGCGCCTGTAGAATCGGCACTCCCGAGGCCAGCAGGGTCCCCAACGTACGCGAGAAGCGCGCGATTGAAGCCTTACGAAACAGCATGCCGAATACCGGCATTCGCAGTTTGATCCTGTCGAGCGTAAGGCTTCCAAAGCTGGTTTTGCTGAAAATCTTGAGCGCCACGACCAGCACCGCGACGACACCGATCACCAGCAGAAATTGCGTCTGCACAATCTCGCTCAGGTTGATCACGAACATCGTCAGCGGTGGTAGCGGCGCCCCTTCGAGCAGATCGTCAAAGACGTCTTCGAAGCGTGGAATAATGAAGGTCAGCAGAAAGCCGAGAATGACGACCGAGAGCACCAAAACGACGATCGGGTAGACCATCGCGCTTCGCACCCGGTTGCGAATACGCTCGGCCTTCTCCATGAATTCGGCGAGTCGCGAAAGGATCGTGTCCAGGATACCACCCGCTTCACCGGCCTTGACCATGTTGATATACAGGGAATCGAAGACCTTCGGAAACTGCGACAGCGCCTCCGAGAACGTCGTGCCGCTCTCGACGGCCTCGCCCATACCCGTCAATGCGTTACGCAACGTGGGATGCTTCTCCTGCTTATGCAAGGTCTTCAAGCCGCGTAGAAGCGGAAGACCGGCGTCCAACGCAATAGCCAACTGCCGCGTGAAAACGGAAAGATGCTTGCCCTTAACCCGGCCACCGATCAGGTCCGAGAGGAACCCTGGAAGCTTGATCTCCATATCGAGACCCTTGCCCCCTGTCGACGCTGAGGCAGCTCGGCCGGGACCGGCAGCTGAACGCGGTTTTCGGCCGTTAAGCTCCGCGACACTCGTTGGGAACATTCCGCGCTCTTTGATCAGCGCGATGGCGCGCGCCCGACTATCGGCCTCGATCTGCCCGCTGGATTCCGTGCCCTGGGCATCCATTCCCTTGTATTTGAAAGTCGCCATTGGCTGTGACCTCAGACGGCACCGCGTCTATTCTCAGAGTACAACGGGCTCGAACAGGTGACAAGGAACAATGCGCGCGGGGGCGCTGATGCGAGGGGTGGTTGCAAAAAGCGTAGCGCTGAAGACGGACTACCGCCGTTGCGAAGAAAATGGGCGGACGTCAAGAATCAGGACGCTGTATCGTCCGTCTTCGTAACCGTCTTGTCCACGGGCAAGACATCGACCCACTCGAGAAGTGCCATCTCCGAGCTATCGCTTCCACGCTTGCCCAGCTTAAGCACGCGCGTGTAACCGCCGGCACGGTTTTGACACTGGGGAACGATCTCGTCGAAGAGTTTCGCGACGACATCCTTGCGGCGCAACTCGGCCACAGCCTGTCGACGAGCAGCCAGGGTAGCCTTTTTGCCAACCGTCACCATCTTTTCCGCGAGGCGGCAGGCAAGCCGCGCCTTGGTGAGCGTCGTCGTAATACGTTTCTGCACGATCAGATTACAGACGAGGGACGCCATGAGTGCCTTGCGATGTGCACTCGAACGTCCCAGTCGACTACTCTCCTTACGGTGCCGCATCGCTACTCCACGACCGCCGTGGCGAGTTCTTCTAGCAGATCATCGCCGAAGCTCATCCCCAGTGATAGGCCGAGCTGAACGAGCTTGTCCTTAATCTCGTTCAGAGACTTCTTGCCGAAATTACGATACTTAAGCATGTCCGCTTCCGTCTTCTGAGTCAGTTCGCCGACCGTTGTTATGTTGGCGTTGTTCAGGCAGTTTGCAGCGCGCACGCTGAGTTCGATCTCGTTGACACTCATCGCAAGCTTCTTCTTAAGCTCCTCATTCTGACTGTCGACCTCGACCTCTTCATCCTCGAATTCCACGATATCTTTATCGTAATTGACGAATACGTCGAGATGGTGGCGCAGGATCGCGGAGGCCATGGTCAGGGCCTCATCCGGGGTCACGCGCTCATCCGTCCAGACCTCGAGCACGAGTCGATCATAGTCCGTGCGCTGTCCAACCCGCGTATTTTCCGTCGAGAAATTGACACGGCGTACCGGTGAAAAGATCGAATCGATCGGGATTCGCCCGATCCCATCCTCGTTGCCCTTATTCAGGTCAGCCGGACAAAATCCACGCCCGACCTTGACTTCCATCTCCATCTCCAACTTACCGTCGGCGGCGAGTGTCGCGATCGGAAGATCGGGATTGAGCACGTCGACCGTGCCATCCGTCTGGATATCGGCGGCGGTCACGACGCCCGGTCCGGACTTAGACAGTGTCAGGGTACGGGTCTCGCGGGAGTAAACCTTGAGCAGCACCTGCTTGAGGTTGAGGATAATATCGGTGACATCCTCGACCACGCCCGGAAGCGTGCAAAATTCGTGCAGGGCCCCATCAATCCGCACGGCCTTGATTGCCGCGCCTTCCAGAGACGAGAGCAGAACGCGCCGTAGCGAGTTCCCCAATGTTCTTCCGTATCCGACCTCAAATGGCTCGGCAATGAACTTGGCATATGAGGCGGTTGCGGTCTCCTCGTCCTTGGCGACGCGCTTGGGCATTTCGAATCTACTAAGTCTTATCGGCATTGTGCTAATCCTCTAGAATCAACCTGTTCTCAGTCACTCCCCTACTTTGAATACAGCTCAACAACGAGTTGTTCGTTCACCAACGGTGAAATCTCATCACGGGAGGGAATTCGAACAACCGTTCCTTCGAGTTTTTCTTTGTCCAACGACAACCATGGGGATAGTTGCCGGGACTCGGCCGCCTCAAGGCTTTCCGCCACGCGCGATCGACTGTTTTCTTTACTACGAACGCCAATAACGGTGCCTTCCTTGAGCACCATCGACGGTATGTTGGCCTTGTGGCCGTCAACCATGACGTGATTGTGCAATACAAACTGCCGTGCTGCCCGGCGCGATGGGGCGAAACCCATGCGATAGACGAGATTATCGAGACGCAATTCAAGAAACTGAAGCAGCAATTCGCCCGTGATGCCCCGCTGTTTCGCGGCACGCGCGAAGAAGAGACGGAACTGGCCTTCCGCCAGGCCGTAGTAGCGACGCAGTTTCTGCTTTTCCCGCAACTGGGTACCGTAGTCGGTCACTTTCTTACGTCGCGCACCGTGCATTCCGGGAACGGGCCGACCGGTTTCAATCGGGCATTTCGACGTATAACAACGCGCGCCTTTGAGATAGAGCTTCAACGCCTCTCGCCTGCAACGCTTACATTTTGGTCCGTGCAACATGCTGTTTTCTATACGCTCCTTCCAGATCGGATCTAGACGCGACGCTTCTTACGCGCACGACATCCGTTGTGCGGCATCGGGGTGACATCCCTAATCATGGTCACATTCAAGCCCGACGATTGAAACGCTCGGATTGCGGACTCACGACCCGAGCCCGGCCCCTGTACGCGCACTTCCACTTCATGCACACCCTTGCCAACCGCCTGACGTGCCGCGTCCTGACCAACAACCGTGGCCGCAAATGATGTGCTCTTGCGCGAGCCCCTGAAACCGGCGCGCCCGGCGCTACTCCAGGCAACGACATTGCCGCGCGTATCGGTGATGGTGACGATCGTATTATTGAATGTAGCCCTGATGTGCGCAACGCCACTGGACGGCGCACGCGTCGCACGGGATCGCGTCTTTGTCGCCACCGGCGCCGGCGCATCGCCGGCGGAAAGCACCTCCGCCGCCGTCTGTTCCACGCTGACCTCGGGAGCCGTATCTGCTTCTGCGGCAGGCTTGCCCGAATCGGCATCCGATGCCGCAGGCTTCGCGGTCTCTTCTTTCGCCGACGGCACCTCAGCCACTTCCGGCACGGCTTCTTCGGGCGTCACTTGTTTCTCTTCGTCGCTCATCAAATCTCCAAAACTATTTTTGCTTCAACGCCGCGCGCGCGGCCTTATCCCGCAACGTCGGCGCGGTACGGCGCGGTCCCTTGCGCGTCCGTGCATTCGTGCTGGTGCGTTGTCCGCGAACCGGCAGGCCTCGTACGTGGCGAATACCTCGATAACTTCCGATCGCGGAAAGTCGCCGAATATTCTGAGCCACTTCGCGATGGAGGTCACCCTCGATACGATATTTCGTCTGCAACAGGTTCATGATCGCCCGCAATTCGTCGTCGCTCAGGTCGTCCGCTTTCTTCGCCGGATCAATCTTCGCCTCGGCGACAATCTCACTCGCACGCGTCAGTCCGATACCATAAATGTATCGCAACGCATACTCCACGCGCTTCCCGCCTGGTAGATCTACACCCAATACGCGTGGCATTCTTAGCCTCCCTTTTGCCTCTGTTTGTGCCGCGGATTCGTGCAAATAACACGTACAACGCCCTTGCGTCGAATCACGCGACAGCGCTCACAAATTCTTCTAACAGATGCTCGAACCTTCATCTCAATCCCACTAGGGTCAAAGGGAAAAAACGCTATCAATACAGCATGACCGCGTCCACTAAAAAATGGTCATTTTTGAATTTTTTTAGTGGCAAACCCAAATTAGCCTTCTTTTGTCCACTGGGTCAGGATCTCCGCCTGCCCGTTGTGAATCGCTACCGTATGTTCGAAGTGAGCTGACGGCATGCGATCGCGCGTCCGTACCGTCCACCCATCATCCATAATCTCAACCTCGGGAGCGCCTAAATTGATCATCGGCTCAAGCGCCAGCGTCATGCCGGCCTTGAGGCGGGGACCCTTGCCGGCAGGGCCGTAATTAGGGACCTGGGGATCCTCGTGCATCGTCCGTCCAATTCCGTGACCCACGAATTCCTTTACGATGGAGAACCCTGCGCGTCGCGCGACCTTCTCAATGGCGTTTGAAATATCGCCCAGCCGATTACCTGACACGGCCTGTTCAATCCCCGCTGCCAGCGCGGATTGCGTCGCGTCAAGCAGTTTCACCACGCGCTCATCGGATGTGCCAACCATCACCGTTGTCGCCGTGTCGCCAACAAACCCTTCAAAGAGAATCCCAACATCGATGCTGACGATGCTGCCCAACTCAACGCGTCTTTTCCCGGGGATGCCGTGAACAACTTCGGAATCCACCGAGGTACACAGCGTTCGCGGATAGCCCTTGTATCCGAGAAAGGCGCTCGTCGCATCACGCTCCTTGATCAACTCGGCCGCATAATCGTCGAGTTCTCCCGTCGTTACACCGGGGCTGAGGCGCGCCGCTACCGTGTCGCGCACCTCGGCTGCAATCTGCCCGCTGCGACGCATACAGGCCAGGTCTTCCTCGCTCTTGATTACGATCATGGTGAAACAGCCTGTCCCCCGCCTTCCGACGATCTCAGGATCCTCGTAATGTCGTCGATGGCATCTTCCGGCCGACGGCTGGAATCAATAGGCTGTAACAGCGAACGCTTCTCGTAGTGATCGGCAAGTTCGCGCGTCATCTCCTCATAAATGTTCAGTCGCGTATTCACCGTCTCTTCGGAATCATCCGGCCGTTGATACAGCTCGCCCGAGCAACGATCGCAGACGCCGCCTACCTTGGGCTGCACATTCACGAGATGATAGTTGGCACCGCACGATGCACAGATGCGCCGACCGGCCAACCGCCCGACAAGGATCCCGCGTGGGGCGCTGAGATAAAACACGTGATTGAGCTCGCTCGCGCGCGATTTGAGGCAGGCATCCAACATGTCGGCCTGTGTCAACGTACGTGGATATCCGTCAAACATATACCGCGCACCGCCCTTGTGGCTATCCAGCACTTCCTCGACGACGTGGCCGATAATACGATCCGGAACCAACTCGCCCGCCTGCATGAACGGTTCCGCCTCATGCCCCACACTCGTCCCGCCCGCTACGGCCTCGCGGAGCATATTTCCCGTCGACACATGGAGAAAGCCGAACTCTTCCTGTAGTCCATCTGCCGCGGTTCCCTTGCCCGCGCCCGGCGCACCAAGAAGTACAATGGCCTGCATACGTGTGACCGAGGCATCCGATGGACCTGCGCCCGTCGGAAACGCCGCCTAACGTCGACTCCGAATTCTACCCTTCTTCAGAAACCCATCGTAGTGCCTCGTCAGGAGATGCGACTCGATCTGCCGCATCGTATCCAGCGTCACACCGACGATAATCAGGAGGCTGGTGCCACCAAAAAATGAGGAGACCAGCCAGGGGATACCAAACTGCGTGTACATCACCGACGGTATGACGGCGATGATCGTAAGCGCCAGCGCACCGATAAGTGTAATGCGTGTCATGGTTTTATCCAAGAACTCGGCCGTCGGACGACCCGGACGGATACCAGGCACATACGACCCGTATTTCTTTAGGTCATCGGCAATCTGGAGCGGATTGAACTGTGTCGCCACCCAGAAATACGAAAAGAAGAGAATCATCGAACCGTAGATAATCAGGTACAACGGCGAACCCATATCGCCCAGTGCAGAACCCAGACGCTGCAGCATTGGCCACGGCGCCGCGGCAAAGATCATTGCCGGAAACATCAAGATGGCCTGCGCGAATATGATCGGCATCACGCCGGAGTAATTGACGCGTAAGGGCATGTAGGTGTTCTGCCCGCCGTATACCTTGCGGCCAACGACCCGCTTGGTCGTATGGATCGGAACTTTGCGCTGTGCCTGCGTAATGGCGATCGTGCCTGCAATTACGAGAAACATCATGACCAGCAGACCGACAAGGTGAAAAATCGACAAGGTGGACACCCCATCCTGCTTGCGAAACAGTTCATAGCCCTGCATCAGCGCCGCCGGCATGGCGCTTATGATATTCACGGTGATAATCAGCGAGATCCCGTTGCCAATCCCCCGCTCCGTAACCTGCTCACCCAACCACATCAGCAACATGGTTGCGGTCGTAACCGTCAGGATGGTCATGAGTCGAAACGGCCACCCCTCGTTCGCGACGATGTCCGCTCGAATGCCGAGCGCCTCGGGCGATTCAAGTGTCTTGGCAAGAGCGAAGGCTTGCAGCACGCAGATACCGAGCGTCAGGTACCGCGTATACTGGTTAATCTTCTGACGCCCGACGTCCCCTTCACGCGCGAGTCGTTCCAGGTGGGGAACAACGGCGGTCAGCAATTGCAGAATAATCGACGCACTGATGTAGGGCATGATGCCCAGGGCACCGACGGCCGTACGCGAGAGCGCACCGCCATTAAACAGGTCGAAAAGCGAGAGCAGTCCACCACCGACGCGGCTGGACACTTCGTCGATCACACGCTGGACCTCGGTGGCGTCAACACCGGGAAGCGGGACACTGGTCACGATGCGACAAGTGAAAACCAGCGCCAGGGTAAAAAGAATACGCGTGCGGAGTTCGGGTATCTTGAACGAGTTAGCGAATGCGGAGAGCATGGATCAGCCCACCTTGACCACTTCGCAGGTCCCTCCGGCAGCCTCGATCTTAGAGCGCGCCGATTCACTAAAGGCCTGTACGCGAACGGTCAGTTTCTTCTTGAGCTCACCCATTCCGAGAATCTTGACGCCCTGGCGTGCGCTCGTCGCGAGGCCGGCCGCCGCCAAGACCTCAGCCGTCACCTCTGTACCGTCGCCAAGTTCATCGAGCGCGCAAACGTTAACCGGAACGTACTCACAGCGATTGATATTGTTGAACCCTCGTTTCGGAATACGACGAATAAAGGGCATCTGACCGCCTTCGTGGCCGGCCTTGTGCTTGTGCCCCTTGCGCGCCATCTGCCCCTTGTGGCCTTTCCCGCAGGTCTTTCCCTTGCCGGAACCCATACCGCGCCCCACGCGGGACCGGCGATGCTTCGAACCCGGCGCCGGGCTAAGTGTGTGCATATCCATCGCTTACAAACTCCTGATCGCCGCAACTTCTTCGTGCGAACGCAACTGCTGCAACGCATCAAACGTCGCCTTGACGACATTCAACTTGTTCTTACTTCCTAGAGACTTCGCGAGCACATCGTGCACGCCGGCCAGTTCCAGAACCGCGCGGGCACCGCCGCCGGCGATTACACCGGTTCCCTCGGACGCCGGACGTAACAGCACGCGACCACCGTCGTAGGTGCCGATCACCTCGTGCGGGATCGTCTTCTCCTTCATCGTAATATGCACCATCTCGTTCCGGGCGATTTCACCGCTCTTGCGAATGGCCTCGGCGACCTCGTTGGCCTTGCCGAACCCGAAGCCGACGCGCCCGTTGCGATCTCCTACAACCACAACCGCGCTGAAGCTAAACCGCCGGCCACCCTTGACCACCTTCGAGCAACGATTCACGAAGACGACCCGTTCTTCTATCTCTCTCGGCGCGTCATCAGTCAGGGATGCTGTGTCGGTTTTTACCATCTAAATCTCCAAATGTTTAAAGCGTGATTCCGGATTCTCGCAAGGCGTCGGCAATGGCCTTGACCCGACCGTGATAGCGATATCCGCCCCTATCAAATACACATGTTGTGATGCCCTTCTCCCGGGCCTGCGTGGCAGCCATTTCCCCCAATTCGGTGGCGCCCGGCACATTCTTACTCAGTCCAGCCGCCTTGGACGAGACCGATACCAGCGTGCGTCCCTCAAGATCATCAATAAACTGCACGTAGATGTGTTTCAACGACACCATGACCGATACGCGCGGCCGATCCGATGTTCCTTCGATCTTACGCCGCACGCGCTGGTGGCGACGTGCTCGATAATCATTTCGTGTCTTTAGTTTCATTAGGCCACCGTCTTGCCGGCTTTACGCCTGACGTACTCGCCCTTGTATCGAACGCCCTTGCCCTTGTACGGCTCGGCGGGATAGAGCGAACGAACACGCGCGGCCAACTCTCCAACCTTCTGCTTGTCGGCACCCTTGATCGAGATATTCGTACCACCGTCTACGTTCACCGTGATGCCGTCCGGGATATCGACCATCTTGGGCCCGGAGAAACCAAGGCTCATGCTCAGCGCCTTGCCCTTGACTTCCCCTCGAAAACCGACGCCCTGGACCTCAAGATCCTTCGAAAATCCTTCCGCAACGCCCTGGACCATATTCGCCACGAGGCTGCGATCCAACCCGTGGAAACTACGGCTTTGCTTCTCGTCATCCCCACGGGTCAACACCACCCGCGCGTCCTTCACTTCCGCCGAAACCGATGGATGCAGATCGAGCGTGAGCTCGCCATTCGAACCCTTGACCGTGACGTGCGTACCACTGATGTCCACCTTCACACCAGAGGGTATCTCAATCGGCATATTCCCAATTCTCGACATCTGCTTTTCGTCCAATCCGGCTTCCTACCAAACCTGGCAGAGCGTTTCCCCGCCGACACCGGCCTTACGGGCCTGCTTATCGGTCATGATCCCCGAAGACGTACTGATGATTGCGATTCCCATGCCGTTCAGCACCCGGGGTACTTCCTTGCACGAGGCATAGTTACGCAAACCGGGCCGGCTGACGCGCTTCAGTCCAATGATCGCCGGCTGATTATCATCTCCAAAATATTTCAACGTAATGCCGACCTGGCGCTTGGCACCGTCGCCATCGACCTGGTAGTCGGTAATAAAACCCTCTTCTTTAAGCACACGCGCAATCTCACCCTTCAGCTTGGAGTGCCGCAGTTCGACCGTCGTGTGCCCGGCCGCCAGTGCGTTCCGGATACGGGTCAGCATATCAGCAATTGGATCTGTCATACTCATCGTTCGTAACACCTACCAGCTGGCTTTTATCACTCCCGGAATCTGCCCACACAACGCCAGTTCCCGGAAACAGATTCGGCAAAGTTTGAATTTGCGAATGTAGGCCCGTGGCCGTCCGCAACGTGAACAGCGCGAGTACGCCCGCACCTTGAACCGGGGTGTCTGCTGCGACTTATTAATCAATGCTTTCCTGGCCACCAATCCTCCTTCAGTTACTCCGTGGCAAAGGGCATGCCGAACATCCGAAGCAACTCGCGGGCTTCGTCGTTAGACGTGCTCGACGTTACAATCGTAATATCCATGCCCAACGTCTTCTTTATCTTGTCCGGATCGATCTCCGGAAATATCGCCTGATCCTTGATACCCATCGAGAAGTTCCCGTGACCATCAAAGGACGCACCCGAAATACCGCGGAAGTCACGAATACGAGGAAGCGCAGCATTGATCAAGCGATCAAAAAACTCGTACATCCTCGCCCCGCGCAAGGTCACCATCGCGCCGATCGACATGCCTTCGCGCAATTTGAAATTCGAAATGCTCTTGCGCGCCTTGGTCACCTGCGGCCGCTGGCCGCTAATCGCGCCCAGTTCCTCGACGGCAGTCGCAAAAACATCCTTATCGAGCGCAGCACCCAGCCCCATGTTGACCACGATCTTCACCAATCGTGGCGCCTGCATCGGGTTAGCGATGTTCCGATCGCGAATCATCGCGGGCCGGATCTCGTTCACATACTTTTCGGACAGCGTAACCATCTCAATTTTCCTCAGTCAAAGACATGCTCCGATTTGCGCGACTTGCGAACCCGCTTCCCCGACGATCGATCGATCGTCACCCGCACACCGGCCTTAGCCTCCGGGTCGAAGAGCAAGCCGTTGACCGTAAAATCGCGTCGAAGGACGTCTTCGCGAGCGCTGGTGTACCGAACCGCACGCGGATGCCGACAAATACCGGCGGCTGCACGTCATCATCGGTGACGCGAACCTGTCGGAGACCTCGACCTA
>CAJWTS010000069.1 GCA_913047795.1 uncultured Verrucomicrobiota bacterium
GCGGCATCGCACATGAAATGAGGAATTTGAATATTCAGAAAGTAAAATCCATCTTCAACATGATTGGGGATATAAGCTAATTCCGTAATTGTCTTTTTCGACTCAGGGTTTACTTCCCCCTTTGGATTATGACCATCTCCCCAGAAAATGCGGTGATTTCCTAATATTCCATCATCTGACATTCGATCAACCGATGGTATGTCCACAATCAGGTGTTTGATTGGTGTATCACAAATCACGGACATTGCACCATTGGTAAAAAAAGGTGCTGGGTGTACAGAATATTTGTAAAATTGTTTTTCTTCAGGATTTGGTTCCGTACGAATTATCAGAGCATCAGGTTTAACTATGAACCACTGTTTGTATTCTCTGTATAACCTGTCTGCAGAAATTACGCTCTCATTGTCCTCTGTTGCTGCATGATATCTATCTGGACAGTCGCCAAAAAGTTGGGGTTTAGCTGTAATAAGAACAGCCGAAAATAACAGATCTTGTAGATTTTCAGTAATAGACCCTGATTTTTCAAGAAGATGTCCAACACATTCGGTATGCGTTCCAGTACAATGAATATTCAAAGAAACTTCGGGGACATTGCAGCCAGTGCCTTCTGACACTGACCAGGATTTTCCTCCGGTTTTAAGCGGATTCAGTTCCCCCGGTTTAACATCATAAAAATTGGGCTGGGGACCGTTGAAATTATAAGGGATTGATAAATCAACAAATTTGGAGGTATCCAAAGAATATTTTCGGTCATTATGGGTGGCTTGAATGATCAATTTACTGGTTCCAATTGCTCATTAATAAGTGATTCAGCCAAGGGAAAATCCAGATTTTCACAATTCAAATTTGAAATTATTTCCTTTTGTACCATCCCTCTCCTGTACACCTCTGCATAAGGAATGGAACTGAAACTCACCATATTATAGCGGGGAATAAAACGGTTGGGGAATTTTGCGTACAATTGGTTGGCCAGCTTTTTCCGCGCCAAATATTCCGGCTGCGCCACCAGATCCCGCATCTCCACATAATTTTCCAGGGCCATTTTGGCAATGGCATCCGTATCTGGTTTGCGTTTTTTATTAAAGACAGCAAAAATTGCCTGCCAATTTTCATTGGCAACATCAATACAATCCATGAGTACCTCACAATCCTCAAAAGAGGCATTCATGCCCTGTCCGAAAAATGGGACTACTGCATGGGCAGCATCGCCAATGAGGCAGAAGTTTTCATAATGCCACTGCTCAGCATAAATGGTGGCTAGTTTTCCGGTGGGATTGTCAAAATATGTCTGGGGGAAATCCTCCAAAAGGGGTAGTGCATCGGCAAAATATTCTTTAAAAAATTCCACCACGAAACGGCGTCCTTGCCCCCGGGGCTCCACGTTGCATGTTATTCGGCTGGCTGACCATGAACCTCGAGACGGAGAACTCCCCATGCGCCGCACCCTCCCATTGGTCGCTCTGTTGGCTTTGGTCACTCCGAGCTTGGCCTCATCACAGAACTTCGACGCGGTCGAGATCGAGACGCAGTACGTGGCTGCGGGGGTCTATATGCTGATCGGTTCGGGCGGGAATATCGGCGTGTTCGTCGGTGACGACGGCGTCTTCGTCATCGACGACCAGTACGCACCGCTGACCGACAAGATTCTGGCGGCCATCGGGGCGATCTCACCCGAGCCCGTCCGCTTCGTGTTCAACACGCACTGGCACGGAGACCACACCGGGGGCAACGAGAACCTCGGAAGGGCGGGAGCCCTCATCGTGGCGCACGACAACGTCCTGGCACGCCTCAACATGGACCAGGTGCTGGAGCGGATCGGCAGGGAGCCCGCGCCGAGCCCGGCCGCCCCGGCCGGCGCGCTGCCCGTCATCACCTTTGCCGAGGACGTCACGTTCCACCTCAACGGCGACGAGCTCTATGCGTTCCACGTGTCGAACGCTCATACGGACGGCGACGCCATCGTGCACTTCCGGGGCGCGAACGTGGTCCACATGGGCGACACGTTCTTCCGGGACCGCTTCCCGTTCATCGATACGGCCACCGGTGGCTCGATCGACGGTGTGATCGCCGCGGCGGGTGAGGCCCTCGCGCTCATGAACCCGCGCACGATGGTCATCCCGGGCCACGGGGCGCTCTCGACGCGTGAGGACCTGAGATCCTACCGGGACGCGCTCAAGGCTGCGGAACGGGTCTTTCACCTCGGGGCACTCGCCACCTTCGGAAACAACCTCGACTACGACTCGCAAAACATCGTGGCGACACGACTGATCGTTGACGAACTGAATCATTCGACGGCACTCAAGAAGTTCATCTTCACGAGTACAATCGGAGCCGTGGATCGCACGCCGCAGGATCCGTGTACGGATCCACTTACGGCCGATTCAACGCCCTGCCCGCAGTCAGACTACGGCAGATCCAAGCTGGCTTGCGAAGCGCTCATTCGGAACAGTGCCCTTCCCTGGATCATCGTCCGCCCGTCGTGGGTCTACGGTCCCGCCATGCGGCCGGAATCGCATATCGCCGCGTTCGCACGATCGGCCATGGACCGCAAGCTGGTCACGAGGCTTCATTTTACCGGGCGTGTCTCGGTCATTTACATCGACGACATGGCCGCCGCACTCGTGCATCTGGCCGGAACGGATGCGGTGCGACGCACCCTGTTCGCGGCCGCGGGCCAACCGCGTGCCCTGGGCGAAATATTCGAGCAATGTCATGCGCACCACGGTCACGATGTGCACACCCTTCGGTTCCCCGGCTGGGTGGGCGCCATCTTTCGCAGCTTGCGGCGCTTTCTGCCGCTTACGGTCCAATGCCTCTTCAGCGATGTACTCATGTGCACCGCTGATGAACTGCGCACGCTCGGATTTGAACCACGCACAGCCTTTGATGAGGGCATGCAGAAGACGGTGACATACGTTCGCTCGCTATCGACCGGGATCTACATCATCACGGGCGCCGCGGGCGGAATCGGAGAGGCCTTTGCACGGCGCCTGGCGGCAGACGGTCGGCAACTTCTGCTGGTTGACAAGGACGAAGAAGCGTTGCTTACGCTCGCACAGGAACTGGGCGTCGAACACCTGGCCTGCGATTTGTCTGATCCGGCAAGCCCCGGGGCCGTCAGGGCACATGTCGATCGACTCGATCAGCCGGTCTACGGCCTGATCAATAATGCGGGATTCGGTATTCGCGGGAAGGTCACCACGAACGTACCGGAAGACCTTCAGGCCTTGCTCCAGGTCAATACCGGAGCGATGATCGCCCTTTGCCGCCTCTTCCTCCCCGACATGCTCAAGCGCGGGTCCGGCAAGATCATCAACGTCTCTTCCAGCATCGCGTTCGTGTCGCTGCCCTATATGGCGGTCTATGGCGCCAGCAAGGCGGCTGTGCTGAGTTTCTCCGAGGCCCTCTGGTCCGAAACGCGAGGAAGCGGTGTTGACGTGACCTGCGTCTGCCCGGCAGGAACGATGACGAACTTTCAGAAGACGGCCCGGGTCAAGGTCCTCAACGCAGGTCGCGGCTTACTCTCCCCCGGCGATGTCGCGGCGACGGCCCTCCGGGCCTCGCAAAAACGCCGCATGACTTGCATGGTAGGTATCAGTAGCCGGCCGCTTCTTTGGATCTCACACTGGTTGCCACGTAAATGGCGCGTGCTGCTGTGGGAGCGCCTGATGTCCAGCATGCGCTGAATGCGACCGGCGGCGTCAGGTAGTGGCGGCACCCCTGGGCGGGCGACCACGCACGCGGTTCTCACGCTCGCGCTGCTCGTTGTCGGAGCGAATAACTTCGATTCGTGTTTTCGAGTCGGCCCACTTGCTCAAACGTTCGTGTATCCCGTCCGGCATCGGTTTTTCGTAAACCTCCGGGTGTCGCGCCCTGACCTCCTGGATCAATTCAAAGAAACGACCGTCATCGAAGTCCCGCAGAATGGGGCTCTTCTCCATGGAAAAACTGAGTCGCACGCGCTCCAGAAGCGCCTTGGGGTCCCGGACCGAAATCGTCACCTCCGGATAGGATCCGTAGTGACACCCCACGCAGCCATGCGTGTACGGTTCACACCGCTTGCGCAGCACGCCCGCCTTGAAGTCGTCGACGAATGACGGCGACAGAAGCGATGGGGGATTCTCCGCAATGTTATGATCGCAACAGACCGCGAAGTCGCCGTTCGGGCGTACGGCGAAATACAGATCCGGGGCGTCGCAGACGTCGTTCTTGCGCCAGGTCGGACGGTTCGTCTGCAGGAAATTGAAGGCGCTCCATATGAAGCGCTCCGAGTCGAAGAGTAGCGCGCCGTCCTTCTTCATCTGAAGAACTCGCTGCAACACCTTCTCCAATTCCGGGAAATCGGTCTGCTCAAATTTGAAAAGCTCGTCGTAGCTACGGAAACCGAGGGGCGCGGCTTCCGTGGTGATATGCACCGGCACGAGAGACACGTACCAACCGATCGCCGTCGCAAATTCAAGGATGGCCGGAATCTCACGAAAATTGAATTGCGAGAGTACGCAACCGAGACTGCAAATCGCCGACTTCTTGTTGAAAATACGCGAGATGCGTTCGAGGCTGTCAATCGCCTTGGCCCAGGACCCCGGCACCGCGTTGATATAGTCCTGCTTCAGCTCGACCAACGAGTCGAGCGATACGTTGATGTCGCGGGCGCCTTCGTCATAACACATCTGCAGTTGTTCGCTCGTCGCCAGGCCGGCCGTCTGCAGTCGGACGTCGAGCCTGTTGGCTTTGAAGATCCGGACGATTTCGTGCATGTCGCGCCGCACAAAGGGCTCGCCACCGGTGAGCAATACAATGCCGCCCCCGATCGAGCGAATATGGCGCGCGATGATCTCAATCTCTTCCAGCGTAACCTCGTGCAGACGCGAATTCGTCTCGACGATGTTGCACTGCCGGCACTTCAGGTTACATCGACCCGTGACGTAAAACTGGATGTAGTACGGCGATCGCTTCGTGATGAGCGCCTTTGCAATCGCAATTTTTGTTTGGGTCGTAAACATCAACGTTACCCGGTACGGATGGCAATCTTATCGTCGTGCGGCCGAACAAGCCATGTCCGATTCTCCCCGAAGCGAAGCACAGCGCGCGGTCAGTCGTTATCGCCAGACGCGCTGCGGCTGCGAACCCTCAAGGGCGGACAGAATATGGAAGCAATGCCCCAAAAAGCAATGACGCCGAACGAGCCAACCGTCAATGCGAACTGGGATCGGTACGGTGCATACTCAAAAACGACCTGGTGATCGCCCGGCCGCACTTCAACGCCGCGCATCAGAAAGTTGCAGCGCAGGAGCTGCCGCTGCTCCCCATCCACGCGGACCACCCAACTGTCTTCGTGCTTGTCGTTCAGTAGCAGCACTGACGACTCCTGCACGTCGGGCAGATCGATGGTGACCCGTTGCGACAGGTACGAGGTGATCGGCACACGGCGTGGCGCGCCGGCACCCTCACCGGGTTTCGCGAGTCCCGTTACGATAACCTCGCGCACGGGATCGAACCCGCTCGCGGTGAGGGCCGCAAGCGCTTCTGGTTTCGTCGCCACGCGCCATTTCGTAAAGAGCGCACAACGCGGCAAGGCGGCATCGTAGCGCCCCACCACCTGCTGCCCCTTGGATGAGTCTGGATACACCTGGCACAGAACCTGTTGACCCTGCCCTCGTGCGAAGTCGAAACCCTTCACGACCTTTACGTGGGGCGCCATCAGCGGATGGCGCGCAAGATTGTTCCAGATCTGACGAGGACCAACGAAATACCTCGTATTGGTCAACTGAAACATCCGATCCATTCGCTTACCGACCGTATCGAAGAACGATTTGTAGTCGCCCGGAGTACGCGACGCCGCCGGTATGTCCATCACCTGCAGGCCGAAATACGGCGCATAGAGCGAGAGCCACAAACCGTAAAGACTTTCCCGGGTCAGAAATCGAACGCGGCCCTCAACGGCTTCCTCGGCCAGGAAGTCGACAACGTCGTTCGACACATATATGTCATCGACCTGATAGGTCTGCATGTACCAGCGTGCCACCGAGCCCATGTCGATCGCGAGCACCAGCACCAGTACAACCTGGAGAATCCATGCCCGGCCCGCAAAAAGTGCAAAGCGCACGGGTCGCAGAAAGAGGACGCCGATTCCTGCCGAAATCAAGCCACAACGGATCAACGCCGTGCTCATGTTCTTCCAGATGACGGGCGCGAGATCTCCGAACCCTTCCGCGCCATAGTGCGCAATGATTCCCTGCTTGGAGACAAAGAGGCCCAGGCCGGATATCAACGCCAGGCCCGCGATCGCGAACACAATGCCGAGCCAGGCTTTGCCACGCGCGCCGATCTCGTCACGAGCGTTTTTCACGAATGCGAATTTCTGCATGGCGAGCGCAACCCCGTAGGCGAACAGGGAGCAGACAGCGAACATCATCGGAAACGAGATCTTCACCGGATTACGAATCTTGTCCATGTAGGGCAGCATGTACAGGAATCGATAGAGTGGGCCGTGCTTCCCAAGCGCCAGCAAATAGCAGATGAATGCAACCGCGGACCAGAAGTAGATCAGGTTTCTCCGCGATCGCCACACGGCATCCAGCATCCGGTTGCGCATCACAAACAGGATCGGTAGGAATGCAAAAAGAACGGGCAGCAACCCGAGATACTCGCCGCTCTGCCGGAAATTCCGAAAGCCCTGCTTGGTCTCCTCCCAGTTCGGTGATTGCCCCAGGCGTCCGATATAGGGCCCCTTCCTATTATTGGAGCTGATTCCGACGATTCCGGGTGCCACGAATTCGAGCGTGTCCTCCGGCGAAAGACTCCACTGCGTGGCCCACCCCCAGTTGTCTTTCTCGTTCCCGCCCTGCACCACGGCCGCCGGTGCCTCCGGCCCCTCGTCGCTGCCCTTCGCCTTTCCGATATGCATGACGAATTGCGCGACCAACGTATTCGCCGCAATCAACAGAAACGCGACAAAGAGCACGCCGGCGCCCGCGAGTTGCTTCACCGCCGGAGCTTTATTCGGCCCGCGCAACGTGGGGATCCAACGCGCGAGAAAGTAGGCCGCGAGCAGGACCGACATGAAGGCCCCCACATCCGGCTGCGCGGAAAATCCGATCGCCTGCGCGGCACCCGCCAGTGCGAAAAACACAAGCCCGCGACCCTGCATCGCACGACTCAAGCTCGCGAATGCAAACGGAACCAATGCCATCAGGTCAAACTTGGATACGTGCCCGGCCGCAATCAACGAGATGAAATGCCCCGATAAAGCAAGACCGATGCCGCCCATTAATGCCGGGAACGTCGCCAGGCCTTCCGATCGCAGGAAGAGGAACATCCCTATTCCACACAATCCGGCGAGCAGGAAATAGACGTTGTCGTTCGTGGCTGTCGGCCCGAGCCACCAGCAGATCAAGGCGCTCAACTGGAACGGCTTGTGATAGGGATGCCCCACCCAGTAGCGGGAGTCCCACGATCCACTAAAGGCCTCCGGCAATTGCTTGGACCAGAAAGCGAGACTGGCCAGGTTTGTATCGCCCGCCTGGATCGCTTTCGACGGCGACAGGGTCGGCGCTGCCAGGATGAAGAACAGTACGGCGATCGCACCGATGGCCAGCAAATCCCCCCGGCGCGCTGATCGTCCAGCCTGATTCACGTTGAAGCTTCCATGCTCGTGTGAGATATTTCGTCCACCCTTACACTTCCATGCAATACCAGAAACATCTGTGCAGAACCAGTGATGAATAAACCGCGCCTGATCTGGGTCAAGATGGGGGTCACGCCGGGAGCGGCGGCCGGTGGCGTCATTCACGAACAGGAATTTCTCAAGGCACACGGCGACGAGTTTGAGGTCTGCTACCACACCCACCGCGCCATATTCGACTGGTTCCGCGAAACCGGAATGGACATTGAACCCTACGACCTGCTGGAAACCCGTGGTGCGTTCTGTTCAGCGCCGCTCCTATGCAAAATCATGCTTGGCGCACTGGTGCGGCGATACCCGGCGCAAGACACCTCGCTGGTCATCGCCCGTAACCAGTTCTGCTACGACTTGATCCCGGCCATACGCATCAGCCGCAAGGTCGGTGCCCCGCTCATCACTTATATACACGGCGACCTCTTCCCGCGGTTCGAGAGCCGAAGCCCGCTGCGCTTCATGTTTGTCCTCTTTGATCGAATCGTCGGATTCCTGCTGAGCGCGATCTTCTCCAAGCACATTTTCATGGTCAATCCGCACTATGCACGGGCTTATCGCCGCATCGGTTTTCCCGCGAAGAATCTGCACGTCATTCCTAATGGCGTTGATTTCGAGCTCATTCGGTCCATCGCGAAGTCAGAGGCCACGGTCGAGCCCACATATGACCTGGTCTACTTCGGACGCCTGTCCAAGAGCAAGGGAACGGTCGACCTGCTGCGCGCGATGCGCAGACTCAAGCAACGGCGCCCCGCCATCTCACTCTTGCTTTTTGGCATGGCCGATGAATCTTTCCGCAAAGAGATGGAACGCCTGATTGCCGCGTACGATCTCGCCGCGAACATCGAGCTTCGGCCCGCGGAGTTCGATCCCGACAAGAAGTACCGACTGCTCAATCGCGCACGTGTATTCGTCTTCCCGACTTACGTCGACACATGGGGCATCTCGCTTGTTGAAATGATGGCATTGGGCAAAGCCTGTGTCGTCTACGACATCGTGGAGATGACCACGCTCTACCGCGACAAGGTTCTCTTCGCTCGCAGGGGATCGAATGCAGACCTCGCCGCGAAAATCGAAACGCTACTGGCGAACGAGGATCAGCGACACCACTACGAACAACAGAGCCTGGCCTGCGCCGAACAACTGTCATGGCGCCATGCGCTCAAGCTGGAACGCGACACCATGATGCGCCTTTCCGGCAACGATCGAAATCAGGAATGATCCCCGCGAGCCCCTAGCTCCCGGTAGAGCCCGGCATACGCTTCCTCGGTCCGATCGATACCAAACGCCAGCGCCTCCCGATTCGCCTGCTGACCCAGTGCGGCGCGCTGCTCCTCCGATCCGAGCAACTGCAGGACGTGATGGGCGAGTGCCGCAGCGTCCGTCCGGCCCGCGACCAGGGCTGATCGGCCGTTCGCGACGTGCTCGGTCACCATGGAAAGGTCCGTCGCAACGATTGCCGCGGAAACGTACATCGCTTCGATCAGTGTCGCCGGTTGCGAGAGCGTTCCGAAGGCGTTCTGCAGCGGATACAGAAACACGTCGGTCGCGCGCATGAGGGCTGGAATATTTTGCCTGCCCTCGAGAATGTGTACGCGATCGGCCGTCGTGCAGCGGGCCAGAAACGCGGTCCGCATCTCATCGTATCGATACCGATCGTCGCTCAGCGCATTGGTTGCCACGATAAATCGCGCGGCCGGATGCGCCGCCGCCACGCGCGAGAAGACATCCGCCGCCACCCACGCGCCCTTACGTTCTGACAATGGGCCGACGTAGAGCACTGTAGGGCCATCCTCGCAGGGAAGGTCGATCGCTTTCAGTGCTTCCGCTCCAACCTCGTCAAGGTCGATACCCAGGGGCACAAAATGCCCGTCCCGGTAGCCGCGCGCGCCGTAAGCCTCGCTCATCCACTTCTCGGTGCAGACCAACGCGTCCAGCGTCGCCGGCATCCGGGGGCAAAGGGTTTCCGCTCCCCTCGCCGTGCTCACCGTATGCACCGTCTTGATTCTTCGATTCAACCGCGCGATCACTGTGCGCCAGGCCATGATCGGCGACGATGAGAAATCCTGGAGCACATCACAGTTCAGCGAGCGACAGAGGCGACGCGCGTGACAGGTGAGCAGGATGCGCGACCCGATCAATGACCGCACACCGTGGCGCGGCTCAAGGTGATAGGTTACCCCCGTGGATTCCCTCTGATCGCGAATCCAATCCGCAAGGCCTTCAACGCCGGGCCGCGCGAAGCTAAGAACGTGCATCTCGTACCCGCGCGCCTGAAGCCGCTCGATGAGCCGGGCAATGATCTTCATCCCGCTAATACGCCCGTGAGGCGGGCACAAGCCGTCCGCAATGCACAGTATCTTCATGGACCGTCCCAGAGACCTAGCGTCGCGACTTCAACTCCGCATCTGCGCGTAAACGTGATCAAGCAACTCCTTCTTTGAGTATCGTCTGGCATACGCGATCGCCCGTTGCCGAAAGTCCGCGTACTGCGAATGATCGATCAATTCACAACCGACATCCGCAAATTCCCGGGCGTTCGCGACTGAGAATCCACAACGTTCTGCAACGACGTCCTCCGCCAGGCTATGTCCCGGTGACGTAATGACCGGCAGCCCAAGGGCAAGATACTCTCGAATCTTAACCGAATCGCGGTACGGATGCCACGGCGCGTCATCCGAATAGAATGCCAGGCCAATTCCGCAGCGTGCGACGACTGACATCGCCTCTTCATGTTCGAGATAACCATGCACAACAATTCGATCCGACAGCGCCGCGCGTTCAATGGCCTGTTCGAATGCATCGCGCGCGCTTCCGTCCCCGATGATATGCAAACGCGCGGCGGCGTGCTCATTTCCGATCGTGCCGAACCCCTGCAACAGCATGTCAAGATCGAGCCCCTTCTCGAGTTGGGCAATCATGACAAGGTCCGTTCGTACCTGTTCCCCGGCGACCAGGGCATCCTCACGAAACAAGGGCGCGTTCGGGACCAGAAAATTCCTGGCAGGATCGATGCCCTGCCGCTCACGCAGTTCGACAATCCGTCGCGACACACCCCACACGGCGTCCGCGTGGCGCGCGGCAAATCGGTCCAGCCCGCGATAAATCGCGCTGGCCATGCGACTCCCGAAACGCTGCTCGGCATAGTCGGCGCAATAAAACACAGCCTCGTCGGCGGCACCAATCGTACGCAGCCACCAGGCCGAAAGGAAGCAAAGCGGATCCACGCCGACCACTTGCTTAAATTTCCGCCGTCGCCCGCCGATGCATACCGCGCCGACGATCTGGATCAGCCACGCGAGAGGCCGGCACAGGAACGACAGGCGGTACGCACGTCGTTCACACCGGGTTCCGTCCTCGTACACGCTCCAGCGCGACGGTTCGATCGTCAACGTTGGATGCTCCAGGAAACTCGTTCTTCGACCGGATCCCACCAGGTAGGCAACGAGACTATGTGCGGGGCCGTGCACAGACGTATCTCCGCCAAAAGTGGCGTGGCAAATAACGAGGCAAGTCTCGTGATCAACGCCCCTTTCGCCGCTATTATCGTTATCGGACATGGACTGGTATCAATTTATTCGAAGGGCCCTCTTGCCCCGGGCGAATCGGTGCCCCGCTCGCCTCGTCGATCGAGAACGGACCACCACCGCTGTACCGTTCAAGCGACGTCCGGTGCCGCCCTACGCGGCCTTTCTGCTCAGTACAATCACGCCGCCGCCGAGCGACGGGAAAAGTTTGGCCAGGAGCCTGGACTGATAGGCGCCGCTCTGCAGGAAATTCACAAAGCCGGCATCCGACGCAATGGGATCAAACGCGTTATCTCGGAGCAACTGTTCGAGAGTGGATCGAACGAAGTATCGAATGTGTCCCGGCTGGTTCGGGCGCAGGGCCGTATCGAGAAATACCGGTCGGCCCAGCAGATAGCAGATTCTACGCCCGAAGGAGAGTACGTTCGGTGTCTTCAGGAGCAATACGCCATCATCCTTCAATACCCGTCGCAACTCGCGCAGAAATCGATCCGTATCGTAGACGTGCTCGATGATCTCACTGCCGATGACGACACTAAACGACCGATCCTCGAACGGTAATTCATAGTGCTCCAGGTTCGCGCGGACCGTCTTGAGCCCACGCGAGCGCGCGATCTCCAGGGCCGGCTCCGATATATCTGCGCCCGTAACGTCATAGCCATGGCCGATCATCATCTCGCCCAACGTGCCATCTCCACAACCCACATCGAGCATGTCGCGACGCTCGGTTGCCGCCTCGATCATCTCGCGACAAATTTCAAAGACCTTGAGATCGCGAAAGGTGAACGCGGTGTAACGCGACTCGTTGAAATCTTCAATAATCTGGTCTTTTACGTCGTCAGCCATGGTCCGTTCACTTGTATCTATACGCTTCGGGCATTCGACCCGAGTGCTAACCGGCCTTCCGATACGGCGTCGCCGCCCGGCTTCCTCTGGGCAAGACCAGGCTTAGCGCGACGGCAATTGTCTCGAAGAACTTAAGTGTCAGAAATCCGACAGAGAGTATCGGATGCCTCAGCAGTTTTTTCCAGTTCCGGATATAGGCCATACGGAAAAGGGGCACTTTTGCCATGGAAGACGAGCGGTGATCACGGATGAAAGATTTCAACTGGCTCCCGTAGTAATACTTCTTCCTGATCGCGTCGCCGAATCGAAGATGGCCAAGGTGGTGATGAATGAATGCGTGACAACGCTCATAGGTATAACCGGCCGTCTTCAAACGGTTGAATAGATCCCAGTCTTCTCCGGCAAACATCGCCTCATTGAACCCGCCCACTTTCTCGAGTCCCTTTTTACTATAGAACCAGGGCGCCTCGATCGTGTCGTCGCCAAGGTAGCACTCCCGTTCAAGCGCTCGTGCGCGCGTCCAGAATCCCGTCCCGACATGCTTCTCCGGTATGATCACCATGCCGTGTCCAGCCCGGTACAGCGCGACGCACTCGGCAATCACCTCCGGCGTCATCTCCGCGTCCGCCGCAAGAATCTGGATGCATTCGCCGCGCGATTTCTCGATTGCATCGTTCCATTGGGCGGTGCGCTCCGGCCCCTTCTCGTAGACGGTCTCGGTGTAGCCGCGCGCGATCGTCGTCGTGTCGTCATCGCTGAAATTATCAACGACTATAATTTCGAGGTTCCCATACGTCTGTTTGCGTACCGCCTCGAGACAGAGCCCCAGCGTGGCGGCCGAGTTCTTCGTGCCGATAACGACGCTCACCAGAACATTCTCTTCGGTCGACATGGTTAAGTCGGAGTTTTCAGTGCGCGGTCTTCCGGCCCCCGTACAAGAACCGGCTCGACCGGCCTAGCCATCCGGCGTCTCACGGAGGACAACCGCTGGATTGCCGGCCACGATGGTCCGCGGCGGAACATCCTTAACAACAACCGCGCCCGCGCCGACAGTCGCGCCGGCCCC
>CAJWTS010000070.1 GCA_913047795.1 uncultured Verrucomicrobiota bacterium
AGCCCGGTAGCGCGCCTGCTTTGGGAGCAGGAAGTCGGAGGTTCGAATCCTCTCGTTCCGACCAATTTCCACAATGTGCTGCCGCCACCTTGCCGACATCACGACATCGCCTTGCCCCGCCCTTCCCTCTCCTTTACACTGCCGCCGTGAATCGCGTGGGAATTGGATACGATGTGCATCAGCTCAAGGCTGGACGGCCGCTCGTTTTGGGCGGCGTCACCATCGAACACAGCACCGGCCTCGATGGGCATTCGGATGCCGATGTGCTGACACACGCCGTTATCGATGCGCTACTTGGCGCGGTTGCCGACGGCGACATCGGTACGCATTTCCCGGATTCTGATGACACCTGGCGTGATGCGGACAGTATCGACCTGTTACGGGCCACCTGCGTGCGCCTCGAGGCAGTGACGATTGTGAATGTGGATGCGACGATTGTGGCGGAAAGGCCGAAGTTGGCGGGGTATATAGACGCGATGCGCTCGCGGTTAGCCGACGCGATGGGACTCGATCCGGGGCGGGTCTCGGTCAAGGCTACGACAGCGGAGACGATGGGTGCGCTGGGTCGTGAAGAGGGTATCGCTGCGATCGCAATTGCGACGGTCAATCAGCCGGAGGCAGCATGAGGATCTTCAACTCGGCGAGTCGGAGCCTGGAGGTGCTCGAGCCGAGCGAAGGCAATCGCGTGGGAATGTATACCTGCGGGCCGACGGTTTACGACTTCGCGCATATCGGCAACTTGCGCACCTTTCTGTTTGAGGATCTCCTGCGACGGTACCTGGTCTTTTGCGGATACGACGTGACGCAGGTGATGAACCTGACGGATGTGGACGACAAAACGATTCGAGCCGCACGTGAAGCCGGGAAGTCGCTCGACGAGTACACGCGCGTGTACAAGGACGCTTTCTTCGAAGATCTGCAGGCGCTCAACGTACGCCCTGCGGATGCGTATCCTTGCGCAACCGCGCACATCCCGCAGATGGTCGAGATGATCGCGCGCCTCGTCGAGAAGGGGTTCGGTTACGTCGCGGAAGACGGTAGTGTTTACTTTAGTATTGAGAAGGATGCAGGATACGGCCGCCTGGTGAATCTCGATCGCGACCAGATGCGCCGTGGTGAACGTGTTGAGCACGACGAGTACGAGAAGGAGGGCGTGGCCGACTTCGCGTTGTGGAAGGCGTGGAAGGAGGAAGACGGCGACGTGGCATGGGACTCGCCCTGGGGGCGCGGTCGGCCGGGTTGGCACATCGAATGTTCGGCGATGAGTATGGCCTATCTCGGGGAATCGTTTGATCTGCATACAGGCGGCGTCGATAATCGCTTTCCGCACCACGAGGACGAAATCGCGCAGAGCGAAGGGGCGACGGGCAAGCCATTCGTTCGCTACTGGATGCATTCGAATTTTCTTCTCGTGGAAAACAAGAAGATGTCGAAGTCGGCGGGAAATTTCTACACGCTTCGTGATCTCTTGGGTCGGGGCCATTCGGCGCGCGCGATACGGTACGCGTTGCTCAATGCCCATTATCGCCAACTACTGAACTTCACGATTGCCGGATTGGATCAGGCGGCAGCGTCGCTGGATCGGCTGGACACCTTCAACAAGCGATTGGAGGGGCTCGCGTCCGGAGGTTCAGGGGGCGAACTACCGAAGTTTTGCAACGATGTTCGCTCCGAGTTTGTCGCCGCGATGGACGATGATCTAAACCTGCCGGGGGCTATAGCCGCCATCTTCCGTCTTGCAACTGCCGGCAATCGTGCGATGGATGAGGATGTGTTGGACGCCAACGGCGCGGATGCGATACTGGGGCTTCTGCGGGAACTTGACGAAGTCCTGGGTTTCCTCCGGTGCGAGGCGGACGCGCCCGACCGGGCGGTACAGGCGTTAATGGAGCAGCGCGAAGTCGCGCGTGGCGCGAAAGACTGGGCCGAGGCGGATCGACTGCGGGACGAGATCGAGAGCATGGGCTGGACGGTCAAGGACACGTCCGATGGTGCACAACTACATCGAAAGTGATCATGCAGCGGCGCGGACGATTTATTACATTTGAGGGTCCCGAGGGGGGCGGCAAGTCGTCGCACGTCAAGAAACTTGCCGAAGAGTTGACGGCCAGCGGTTGCGAGGTGTTGATCACGCGCGAGCCGGGAGGTACGGCGGCCGGGGAGACGATCCGGCACCTGTTGCAGCATGACGCGGATGGCGAGAAGCTCGTGGGTGAAACGGAGTTGCTGCTTTTTGCCGCGAGCCGCGCGCAACTCGTGCGCGAGGTGATTCTGCCGGCCCTCGACTCCGGGGTCTACGTGGTTTGCGATCGTTTTGCGGACTCGACAATCGCGTATCAGGGCTATGGGCGCCAGTGCGCAATCGAGCCGCTGGTGGCGATCAATCGATTCGCGGTAGCCGAGGCCGTTCCGGACCTGACCTTTCTCCTGGATATCGACGTTGTCGCGGGCCTGGATCGCGTCAGGCGCCGAATCAATGGCGAAGCTAAAGGGCGCGACCGTTTCGAACGCGAGGAAATCGCGTTTCATGAGCGGGTGCGGGCCGGATACCTTGAATTGGCCGCCGCGCAGAAGGGCCGCTTCCGGGTCATCGACGCCTCGCGTGAACCGGATGTCGTCGCAGAGGAGATCTGGCGCAACGTGTTACCCTTAATAGGATAAGGCTGTGCAACTGAGTGAGCGTTACAAGCAGGCTATTGCAGACGTGCGGTCGAGCCTTGCGGCCGATCGCCTCGCGCATGCCTATGTCCTGGAGGCGTCGATCCGCGAGGAGGGGATTGCCTTCGTCGTGGACGTGGCCGGAATGTTGCTTTGCTCCGAGGAGCAGCGACCCTGTGGCGCCTGCTCCGCGTGCCGCCACGTTCTTGCGCGGAGCCACCCCGATGTTGGATGGATCGAGCCGCAAAAGATATCCCGTCAAATTAGCATCGATCAGATCCGGCAGGCCGAGCAGAAGATTTTTCATACGTCGTTGACCGGAGACTGGAAGGTGTGTGTGATTATCGACGCTGACCGCCTGGGTCTCGAGGCGGCAAACGCGTTTCTCAAGACGCTCGAGGAGCCACCGGGACAGTGCTTGTTCCTGCTGGTCACGGGGCAGCCTCAGGCCCTGTTGGCGACGGTGCGCTCGCGTTGTCAGCGGATCTACTTGTCGGCCGAAACGGACGCTTTGCCGGAGCCCTGGCATGCGGCGCTGATGGAGATCATGGTTGTAGCGCCGTCCGGCGGCGTGCTGGAACGAATGGCACGTGCGACGCGTATCGTTGCATTGCTGAAAGAGATTAAGCAGGTTGTCGCTGACGAAGTGGATGAACAGGCGTCCGCGGATCGGCATGACGTACCCACCGATGTTCTGAAGGCGCGCGTCGAGGTGCGTTACCGTGGCGTGCGTACGGCATTGTTGCGCACACTTATGAATTTCGAACGGGACGTCATGCTGGCGGTTTGCGACTCCGATACATCGCTGTTTCATCATCCGCAGCACGAGGCCGCCATTCGTCGACTCGCGGAGTCGACAACGGTCCCCAGGGTATTAAACGGCATTCGTTCCATCGAGCGCATCGAGCAGCTTTTGGAGCGGAACCTGCCGGAGAACGTCGTCTTTCCGCAGGCGATGGTATGATCATGGCGAGCGATAAGGAATACCCCGCATCGGACGTATTGGCGCGTGCCGACGGCAGTGAACTGCGGATTGAGGGCCCGATTGGCGCCTACATCGAGAACCTGGTGACGCAATGGTTGTTGCGTGCGCCGGACGCGAACCCGGCGATGCTGGAAATGATGCGTGATCGGGATCACTCACCGTTACGCGAGATGATACCGTGGGCGGGGGAGTTCGCAGGAAAATATCTGACCGGTGCCGTGGAAGTGATGCGGCTTTGCGGCGACGAGCAACTGCGCCGGCACCTCGATATTTTTGTCCGTCGGTTGCTCTCGCTGCAGGCCGAGGATGGATACCTGGGGCCCTGGCCAAAGGCGTACCGCCTGACCAATCGGCGACCCACGCCGCGCATTCAAGGTGAACGAGGTGGCGCGACGGATTGGTCCTGGGATACCTGGGGGCATTATCACGTCATGATGGGACTGATGCACTGGCACGAGGCGACGGGTTCCCGGGCGGCACTGGACGGCGCGGTCCGCATCGCTGATCTCATGTGCAGCAAGTATTTCCGCCGGCGTAAGGTGCGGCTGGTTGATACGGGGTCAACTGAGATGAACCTTGCGCCCGCGCACGGACTGGCCCGTCTGTATCGAAGGAAGAAGTCGGATGCCTATATCGGGCTGGCACGTCAGATCATCGACGAATTCAAGGAGGAATCTCCAATCGGAATCGTCGCCGGAAACTATTTACAGGGGCCGCTTGATGGAGCGGAGTTTTACGAGTTGCCGTTGCCGCGCTGGGAGAGCCTGCATCCGATCATGGGCATGATCGAAACCTGGCGCACGACGGGGGAGGCGGAATTGCGCACGGCCTTCGAGCGGATCTGGTGGAGTATCGCTCGCAATGATCGGCACAATAACGGCGGTTTCACTTCCGGTGAGAAGGCCACGGGGAATCCGTATGACCGGAATGCGATCGAGACCTGTTGCACCATTGCCTGGTCGGCGATGAGTGTCGAGATGCTTAAGCTTACGGCCAATCCGATCGTGGCCGATGAGCTGGAGCTGAGCTTTTTGAATTCGGTGCTTGGGATGCACGCTCCGCTGGGGCGTTGTTGTACCTACAATACACCGATGGACGGCGTGCGCCGTGGGAGCACCCAGGATATCCAGTTTCAATCACGGGAGGGATCACCGGAGTTGAACTGCTGCAGTGTCAATAGTGCGCGTGGCTTCGGGCTGATCAGTGAGTGGGGCCTGATGTCTTCCGGGGCAGGGGATCTGACGCTTAACTGGTACGGACCGGGGCAACTGCAGGCGAACGTGCGCAAGGGATTGAATGTATCTCTGGCGCAGGTGACATCGTATCCCGCGGGAAGAGATGTGCACATCACGGTACGTCCGCAGCGCGTGGCGCGCTTCCGTCTTCGGTTGCGAATCCCGCGCTGGTCGCGCCGAACGCGGGTAGAGGTGAATCAGGATCGCGTCGACGGCGTGCGGCCCGGGGAGTATCTGGATCTCGATCGCACCTGGCGTAAAGGAGACGCGATCAAGATCAGCTTCGACTTTAGGCCCCATTTCTGGGTTGGTGAAAAGGAGTGTCGTGGACGGCTGAGTGTTTATCGCGGTCCACTTCTGCTGGCCTTTGACCAACGTTACAATCTTGGTCTGTTGCCAAACCGCGACGACCTTCAGCGCCATGCGGCCTGGGGGGCGGAGATCAAAAACAAGGCAGAGATTCGTGACCTCATTAATGTTCCGGCCCTGGGGGCCGTGGGCCTGAAGTTGCGCAAGTCGCGGTGGAAGGAATGGGCCGAACCGATGCTGCTTGTAAAGTGTGCTGCGAGCGACGGCACCGAGATACATCTTTGTGATTTTGCGAGCGCGGGGGACACCGGTTCGCCCTATCTGAGTTGGCTGCCCTATGCCGATGCGGACGTCGCCAGTTTGCCATCTTACATACACCCCTGCCCGGATCATTGAGTCAGGACGCCGCGACGGGCGACGTAAGGAGAGTAGGACTGTTGATCAGGCGACTATGGCACCCGCTGGGAGGATGGCACTCGCAGTTTCTATGGCGGCTCCTGGGCTGGACGGCTGTCCAGTTCGCATTGATCAAGGCGATACAGCCTTCGTTCGCTGTCTTTCTTGCGCATCACCATTGGTCCTTTCATGTGCTCTGGTTTGCCGCCGCTGTGATCTGCATCGCGGGCTTGCGACCGATCCTGCTGGCTGTTGTCGCCGTTGCCTCGGTGTGCTGCTTCGGCGAGGTCCTGAAATACAAGACGTACACCCTCGGATTTCCTGCAGCGGAGTGGGCGTTGCAGTTGCCCGTTTTCCTCCTGTCACTGGCGATCATCACGGTCATCGGCGTTCGCTACCGGCGATGCGCTGAGGCCGGTATCGACGCCCGGCGGCGAGCAATGGATGCCGAAGTGGACTGGGGCATAACCCGGCTTCTACGCGTGACGGTGGTCGTCGCCATGTCCTGGGCTGCTGTGCACAAACTGAATGTCGATTTTTTCAATCCGGGCGTATCGTGTTTAACGATGCTGACGGCGCAGTTGGCCGATTGGTGGGGATTTCCGCAGGGATGGATCTTCAGTTGGCTGCGACCGGTCCATATCGTCATTCTGGAGGCGGCGGTCCCGATCCTTCTGCTAGCGGCCCCACGCGTCGGTATCCTGCTCGCTCTTTTCCTGGGACTGCTTTTCGGTTCCCTTGGTGCGACACGTTTTGCCGGATTGATCGTCGTGATGGCGTTTGCGTTTCTCGACCATGCGGACCTCGCATTCATACGGGCCGGCTTGCGGCGCTATCGAGTGTTAATGGGTGTGACGATCGTTGCGGCCATCGTCGTGTCCTTTTTGTCGTATACCGGGCCACGTCGTTGGTTTCAGTTCGGGCTCTATCACGGTCTGCTAACCTTTCTTGCCTGGTGCGCATTCTTTGCTCTTCTGCGGCACCGTATCGGACTCGTGGCCGCGACAGATAGCGTGGAAGGCGTCCCGATAACCGGGTCGCACCTATCCCTGCGCTTGATCGTCGGCCTGGCCGTGGCCTTCAACCTCGTCAATGGCTTCACGCCCTATCTCGGTATCAAGTATCAGTACAGCTTTGCGATGCTGAGTAACCTGCGCGTCGACACTGCGCGATGGAATAGTTTCGTGTTTCCGCGCTGGTTGCGGGTTGTCGATCGCGACCCCTTCATCGATGCGTTGCGCGTGGAGGCTACGTGGCCCGAGGGGCTGACGCCCGAGGATGCGCCCGGGTGTGTCGAGGCCTTGGATCGTATCGAGACTTCCCGGATGGTGCCGCGTGTATTCCTTGCCTACCTGCGCCTGCTTTGGGCCCGCGATATCAGAGTGGCGTTGGTCATCGAATATGGGGGTGAGCGATACGAATACCTTGACGAGGCGGCGCGCATCGATCTGCGGATCAAGTTGAATGGGCTTCCACACGAGCCGCTGTTTCAAGGGATCGTCACAGCCGAAGGGCCACAGCGTTGCATGCACTGAGCCCGACGTGATGATCGAGGAACTCGCCTATGCCTTGGTCCTTATGCCGGGAAGCCTGGGATGCGCCGGGATGATGAGACATGCCTGCTCGCTGCAGGAGGCACCGGCGGCACTTCGTGGCAGCCGTACACGTCGGTAACCGCAGCCCGTCAGTGCACAGATGCGCCCTCAGGGCCGATGCGAATCGCGGTCTCCCATTTGTACCAATCCAATCCGAAGCCGGGATTCACGTCGCTCGTGTGGAACTGGGCCTGAATGACACGTCGCTGTTCCCCGTCCGGCAGGATGTTCTCTGCGGGTGGCGACATGTGGGCGAGGGTCATGCGGGAAAGAAGGGCACTGCCTGCCGGTGCCGGTACGTCAAGCTGTTGGATATCGGCCACGCGCTCTGCGACGGCGTCGTAACCCATCGTGTCCCAGGCATGCGATCCGGGGGCAACCCGAAGGCATCCACCTTTCTCGCGATGGGGCTCGATGTGGATCCGGCACTGGACGCAACGGTCGAGTACATCTTTTGTGGCCATGCGATACGGAACGCCGCCCTCGCGAGTTCCCTTGCTGCGCTCATCCTTCAGGTCGCGATCAACAGGAATCCCGTTGTCCTGGTGCCAGTTGATCGGCGTGTCTTCCGCGCCGGTCTTGGCCATCAAGGTGCCGGCAAACAGCACGAGCGCGTTTGTGTGCATCGCATCCAGCAGTATGCGCGAGAGGAGGGGGTTCATGCACCGAATCGCAAGTTCCGGTGATGTCTCGAACACGCTTTTGATGGACCAGACGGAACCTTCGGCGTAGAGCTCCGGTCGAGCGCTGTGCACCTGTGCCTCGAGCGCGTGCGTGAGGGCAACAATTTCATCGAATGCATCCGCGCAATAGATGTCCGTGACCAGGGCACAGCCATATGTGTCGAGCCACGAAGAAACCTGCGCGGTGCTCTCTGGATCGGCAGCGGAGCAGGTGATTGCCTCAAGTTCTATCACGAGTCTTTGCGGGAGTGGGCGGCGTTGGCGATGGTCGGATCGCTGTAGGTGTTTCCTGCCTGATCCTTGCCGCGGGCGAGAAAGATGAAGAAGTCGTCGTCCAGCGTGTTCGTGAATCGAACGTGCGTCGGAAAGTAGCGTACCGTAAAGGCGAGGCGCGGGTGGTCGCTCGTGTTCGGGTTGGAGGCGTGCATGATCTTGACGTGATGCAGCGAGGCCTGGTTTGGCTCATAGGTGAGGTCCACGACTTTGTCTTCGTCGATCTGGTCGGGATTGATCTCGAAGTGGAAGATAACGTCGTCGGGGTCGTCAACCGGCGCATAGTCGGAGTAGCCGCCGGTATGCGAACCCGAAACAACACGCATGCATCCATTTTCCGGCGTCGATGGCTCGAGGGCCACCATCAGGGTGGCGACTTCCATGGGGTTAAGCAACTCTCTCCAGTAGTGCGAGTCCTCGTGCCAGGGAACGCGCCGGCCGGCTCCTGGTTCTTTGCGCAGGAAGTGCGAAGCAAAAACGCCGATGTCCGGGCCGATCAATGGTTCAACCAGGTCGAGCATTGCGTCGGAGAAGATCCATTCGAATGCCTCGGGATGCCCCCAGTGCGGGCAATCGATAAGTTGCACCGGTTTGCCGGTGGGGCCGGACTCGGCCTCATTGTAGCATCTATCGGCGAACGCGCGCAGGCGGTCGAAGGGATCGCTTGCAAAAACCGGCTCGCGCAAGATCAGGTATCCGGTGTCCCGGTAGGACTGAACCTGTTCGGTGCTTAATCGTGCTGACATGCGATGATTCTCCTCCTCCACGGATTATGCACCGGGTCGCGCCCGGTGGTAAAGCTACTTAGATGGTGTGCCCGGCGGGGAATACATCGGATCCGGCGGGAGGTGTTGCGGCGTAGCAGGCGTGACGTCTCCCCATGCAAGTTTAGGACGGAAATGCTCCTGTACATGCGTGCCCGGAATCAATGCAAGCAGGGCGCCGTCGCTGTTGATGATGAAGCTGTGGCCCTGCTGGAAATAGTCCTTGCCGTCTTCCCCGGTTGCGAGGTTGCAGCAGGCGAGCGCCATTTGTAGCGCATGACGCGTCCACATCGCGCCGCCGCCGGGATAGCAACTTTTCTCCATGGCCTCTTCGTACTCTTCGTACTTTTCTCGGTCCGTCCAGTCGCTGGTCTGATAGCGACCGTAGGCACCCCCGCCGGCGGTCGGAACCAGTTCGACCTGGCAACCGGCGTCCACCAGGTCCGAGAGGACATTGGGGCGAACCGAATCGATGCAAATCACGACGGCGCAGGTTACGCCATCGATCTCGAATGTTTTGATTTCAAACGGCGGCCGGGCGATGCCGGGTCGCTCGTGGCCCCCGGCTTTGCGTTGAACGACGAGTTCTCCGCCGGGCAGCGCGATGAATTGACTGATATAGATCTCGTCAGATTGCGGATCGCGTTCGTAGACCCCGGCGATGACGGCGATGCTCTCTGCCTGCGCTGTCTCGAGCAATGCATCAGCCACCGGGCCGTTCGCCGTGGTGGCCTGCTGCAGGACCTCGGGCGGTATCGAGTACCCGTAGAGTGACGTTTCGGGGGTCAGCATCACGTGACAACCGACCGCTGACGCCTGACGTGCAAGCTCCTGCACCTGCACGAGGTTGCCCGTGACATCGCCGAGTTTCGTATAGGGTTGTGCAACAGCGACGCGCATGGGATCTATCCGGTCTGCCGCCGGGCGGCATTCATTTCGATGAAAGATACAGGATCAGGAAGACGGTGCAAGTGCGCGTGATCCGGGTTGGCGCATTTCGTGGACCGGCCTGCGGGTGCATCACCATATGAGCGGTATTGGAGGGATTCTGGATCGTTAAGGTTTCTGGGAAAAATGGTGGCGAGAGACAGAATCGAACTGTCGACACGCGGATTTTCAGTCCGCTGCTCTACCAACTGAGCTATCTCGCCCCGGAAAGGACGAGTATGTTTAGGAGAGAGGGGACGGCTTGTCAATACAGCTAATTCCCTGTAGTAGATTCGCTTAGTGAAGATCGTTGTGCTAGATGGGGTGACGCTGAATCCGGGCGACCTTAGTTGGGCCGGTTTCGAGGCGTTGGGGGCATTAACGGTGTACGACCGTTCGGCTCCAGATGAACTCGTGCCGCGTGCCGCGGGTGCCGAGATCCTGTTGACCAACAAGACGCCGATTGATGCGGCCGCGTTTGATCATCTACCGGACCTGCGCTACGTCGGCGTGCTGGCGACGGGATATAACATCGTGGACGTTGTGGCTGCGGCGGCACATGCCGTCGTCGTGACGAACGTGCCGACTTACGGCACGCAATCGGTTGCGGAACATACGATCGCGCACATGTTCAACCTCGGTCGCCGTGTCGAGCATCACGCCCAGACGGTTGTCGATGGCCGTTGGTCCAGGAGTCCCGACTTCTGTTACTGGGATGTTCCGCAGGTGGAATTTCACGATCGCGTGTTCGGTATCGTTGGCCTGGGTCGGATTGGCCGGGCGACTGCACGCGCGGCGCTGGGACTTGGGATGCGGGTGGTGGCTGACGCGCGCGGCGGCGCGCCGGATCCCGTTCAGGGGATTGAGCGTCTTGATCTCGATGATGTATTCAGGCAGGCAGACGTGCTGAGTCTGCATTGCCCGCTTACGCCGGAGACGGAGAACCTGGTCAACGCGCGGAGCCTTGCTTTAATGAAGCCAGGCGCCTTCCTTATCAATACCAGTCGCGGCGGACTGGTGGATGAGGTCGCGCTGGCGGAAGCCCTGAATGCGGAGCGGCTGGCGGGGGCAGGGCTGGATGTTGTGTGTAAGGAGCCGCCGTCGTCCGGGAGTCCGCTGTTCGGAGCGAAGAATTGCTTCGTGACCCCGCATGTGGCCTGGTCGACGCTGGCGGCTCGTGAACGCCTGTTGTCGGTGGCCATAAAGAATCTCGAGCGTTTTCTGGCCGGATCAGCCGCGAACGTGGTCGGCTAGTATGGGATCCCGCCGATTTTTTGTCATGAATCCGCTGCATGATGGGCAGGTGAAGTCGGTGTTGGCGGCGGAGTCTGAACGGACATGGCATGATTCCCGGAACGCGATATAGTTGGAGAAATGCTAAAAGCCGGACATTAGAAATGTGAAGAAAATGTGAATATGTCCTTGTCGATACAGCGCCTTTCGTAAAAAATTGGTCTGGTTAGGCAAGCTGTGTTGGAGCTAACGGAGCACGATGGATTTTCGCGATCAGCATTGGATATAACGAGCGTACCAATCAGGAGGATAAATAGATGATACGTGTTAGGAATCGATTGTTGGTACTCGGCATCTTTCTTTCGCTTGCTGGTGCCGCTACGTCGCCCGCTGCTACGCTCGATTTTTTGGATACGTTTGAGACCTACGGTCTTGGGACCGATCTCAACGGCACCGGTGGGTGGGCTGTCGAAGTCGCTGACGTCGCAACTGCGAACCGTGGACTGGTTACGAATGATATGGGCGGCATCACCGCCAGCGAAGGCACGAAGTTTACGTTTGTTACAAATGCAACCCTATCGCAGTCGTTCACCGACGATGCGACGATAGCCAGTGTCTCGTTCGATATAATGCCGGTTCTGACAACCGCGACTCCGAGTTTCCCGACCGATTCCGTCGCGGTGGCCTGGTTCTATACGAACGGTAACCTGCGGCTCTATGATGGGCCGATCATAACCACGATCACGAGTGTCGCGATCTCGACCGGTGAGTGGGTCAAGATGGTTTTCAGCCTGGACTACGGCGCTGACACGTACGATGCCCATGTTAACGGATCGCTGGCGGCTGACGACTTCGCTTTCTATACGAATATCTCTACCGACTTCACCGAGATTTCGTTTCGCAGCGAAGGTGTGTCGGGCTTTACGCTGGTTGATGCTGTGAGTGCGAGTGCCGCTAGTCCCCTGGTTCCGGAAATTAATTTCAATCCAATTGCGGTGACGCAGCTTGAAGAGGGTACTCCGGGGACTGGTACGGTTCAGCTTTCGTTCGCTACGACAAACTCGGTATCGGCTCACATCGCTCGTATTGGGGGCACGGCCACGCCGGCGAGCGACTTTGTCTTCGTCGGTGCAAGCGCCAATGTTACACCCGGGGCGACGTCGGGCGAGTTCACATTCGCCATCACGGACGACGATGCGTTTGACTCATGGGCGATATCCGCTGCAAGTTCCAGTGCATCAGCGCGGGTAAGGATGCCCTTGCTCACCAGCTTATCGATCAGAATATCGACATCACTCGCATGGGCAGGACAGGCAACAGCCAATGCGATGATAAGCGCGCGCGCATAGTTGACCCAACGAACTGAAATCATCAAACCACCTTTTTGTGCAATAACTGACCCGGCTGCTTCCATGCCACTACCGGCGAGCAAACGGCAGCTGGTTCAGATGATAGCCACCGTCGAGAATCAACGTCTCGCCGGTGACCACGTCGGCCCCGCCCAGGAAATACAGGATCGCCTCAGCCACGGTGTCCGGCGTGGTCGTCAGGCGCAATGGCGTCGTCTGTTCGAGATGCTCTCTGGTTCGGGCGTAACGTTCCGATCCCATTCCCTGCTCCAGCCACTCACCCTGAATGAACCCCGGGCAGACGGTGTTGAGCCGTATTTCAGGACCCAGAATACGCGCCAGTGATAGCCCCATCGTGACCAGGGCGCCTTTGGAGGCGGCATACGCAATGGAACTGCCAATACCCATCACCGCCGCGATCGAGGCCACGTTGACAATGCTGCCTCGCCCACCACGGCGCATGGCTGGCTCCACGGCTCGGACCATCTGATATGGTCCAACGGTGTTCACGCTGTAGATGTCCAGAAAATCCTGGCGGTCTAATCCTTCCAGATTTTTATGGTCACAAAATTTCGTGGTGCCGGCGTTGTTCACCAGCGCATCGATACGCCCCCAGCGATCTTCG
>CAJWTS010000071.1 GCA_913047795.1 uncultured Verrucomicrobiota bacterium
TCGTGGGTGCCGGCGCGCCGGGAGGCGTCAGCGGCCCCTGCGCGGCGCAGGGCAGTGCGGTGAGCAACAGGGCGACGGGTAAGAGTAGCGCGATCTTCTTCATGGTCTTGCAATGCCTCCGGGTTGAATTTAACAGCGAAACGGAAGTATCAGCCTAAACGGCCCGGCAGTCAAATTCATGGGCGTTACCGGGATCCCGGCTCCGATCCGCCTGTGATTCGTTGCGCCTGACCGACGAGATGGACGAATCATCATGTCGCCCGGATCTGTCGTATGTTGCGGAGCAGGGGAGTCGTCGGGGCTAACGGCCCCGGCTTCCACCACGTCGCGCGCCACCGCCGCCGCGCGGGCCACCGTGACCGCCGCTGCCTGGACGACCGCGACCGCCCCCGCCACCTGGACGACCGCCACCACCACCTGAACGCCCGCCACCACCACCTGGTCGACCGCGATCGTCAGGACGCTGGGGTCGAGGAGGGGGCTTGTTTGGCGGCATCGCAAGCATGGCGTCCTCGGGCTGTACGCAAGGCAGCTCGAACCCGATGTATTCCTCAATCTCGGGGATCGTGAAGGATTCTTCCTCGCAGGCGAAGGTGATCGCCGTACCCTTGGCTCCGGCGCGGCCGGTCCGGCCGATGCGGTGCACGTAGTCCTCCGGGTCGTAGGGAATGTCGAAATTTACCACGAATTCGATGTCTTCGATGTGCAGGCCGCGGCCCGCAACATCGGTTGCGACGAGGACCTGTAATTCGCCGTCACGGAATTTTTCCAGGATCTGCACCCGCTTTTTCTGCGGAATGTTGCCGGTCAGCGCGTCGGACTTGAAACCGTTGGCCTCGAGATGGGCCGATACGGTTTCTGCCCGATCGCGACGATTGGTGAAGACCAGCACGCGCGGAGGATTGACCTTCGTGAGCCAATTATACAGCAGGTTGATCTTCGCGCGCGAGGGGACCGTGTAGATCACGCGTTCCACGGTTTCGACCGCAATTTGTTCAGGCTCGATGTCGATCCGGACCGGGTCCGTCATCCAACTCGCCGAGAGATTCATGACCTTGGTGTTCAGCGTGGCGCTGTAGAGCATGGTCTGGCGTTTCTCGCGCCCGGGCGTTGAGTTGACGATCGCGCGCACGTCCGGCATGAAACCCATGTCCAGCATGCGATCGGCCTCGTCGAGAATCAGGATCTCGACCTGGCGCAGGTTGATGTCGTTATTGCGCCGGAAATCAAGCAGTCGCCCCGGGGTGGCCACGACCAGGTCAACTATCTCTTGCTGCAATTGGTTTTGCTGCTTCTGGTAGTCCATGCCGCCGTAGACCGCGACCGTCTTGATCGGGAGGTACTTGGCCAGCGACTGGGCGTCTTTCTCAATCTGAATGGCTAGCTCACGGGTCGGTGCAAGGACCAGTGCGCGCGGCGTGCCGGATTTGACATCGTTCCTGCGCGGGTTGTTGAGCATGTGCATGTAGGCGGTGATCAGGAAGGCCGCCGTCTTGCCGGTACCGGTCTGCGCCTGTCCCGCGAGGTCCTTATTGGCCAGGCCGTGCGGCAGGGACTCCGCCTGGATCGGCGTGCAGTACTTGAATCCCAGATCCGCTATGGCGTGCATCAACTCGGGGTGCAGATCGAAGTCGTGGAATCGCGTCTTGCCCTCCTCCTGCGGTACCTCGAACTCGGAAAGTTCCCAGGCCTTTTGGCGCGGCGGGTCGGGTGGATGTTGCTGCTTCTGTTCCGGCAGACGGTCGATGGGCTTGGTCACGCGAGCGGAGTCGTGCGTCTGCACGTCCGACGTGTGATCAAGTTGCGGGTCGTGTTGCTTTTCGGGCGTCAGTTTACTTCGCATGCGTTGTATGAACGATTTTTCCATTGATAATGCCCGATCAGGTTTAGTCTGAAGGGGAGTGCTTAGTGAAAAAGAGGCTTGTGCGCCGCGACGTTTGCGGAGCAACCTCGTCCGGAGGCGCGGATGTCGCCTGCCGCTAATTCAGTATTCGGGGCATCAAACGCGATAATGGTACCCGGTGTCAACTCAATTCTCCTCGGTGGCCATCTGCTCGATGATGCGTTTCGCTACACGGCGGCGGTCAACGTCGAGATCTTTGGCGCAACCGAGTGCGAATTGACCGATTGCGTTATCATGATGTGGCGCGTGCGCGCGCCGCCATCTGGAGGGCTGTACGCAGGTTTGTTGATGCATGCTGATGGAGTTCACGCGCCGCCATATTCCTGTGCCGACATATTATTCCCTTGAGGTTGATTCGGTGGAGGCCTAAAATTTCATGAGGTAGTTGTGTCGATAAGGGCGCAAGAGGATTTCTTCATGTCTGAGCGACAAAACAAGCCACGTGAATTCTGGTCGACGCCGATCGGGTTCCTGCCCCTGCAGCGTGCCATTTTTGTCGCGGGCGACGCCACGGTCGAAGAGGCGATCCGGCTGATGCAGGAAAGGGGCAAGGGTTGCGTCTGCGTGCAGTCGAACGGCGGGATCGAGGGAATTTTCACCGAACGCGATGTGATGCATAAGTTTGTGGAACAATCGCTGGCGAACGATACGCCGATTCAAGCGGTCATGACGCCGGACCCTGTCATGGTTTCGCCGGCGGCACCGTTGTCCGAGGCCATCGAGATTTTTCACGACCGCGGTTTTCATCACTTACCGGTGGGCGATCCGGATGGCGGCGTGGACGGGTTGCTCTCCGTGCGTGTGGTCGTCGACTACGTGGCCGAGAACCTGCCCGGCGATGTGCTCAACCTGCCGCCGGACAGCAGTATTGTATCGCGCGAGGCGGACGGGGGTTAATCGCGATGGGAGCCACAAAGACATCTGAAAAAGCGGTCCCGGCGGAGACCCACGCTGTTACAGAATGTCAGGCGATCGTGATCCGGTTCGCGGGTGACTCGGGCGACGGCATGCAAACCGTGGGCGACCAGTTCACGGCCAGCAGCGTCGTGGCCGGTAACGACATCAGCACCTTCCCCGATTTCCCGGCGGAAATTCGGGCGCCGGCCGGCACGTTGCCCGGCATCTCCGGATTTCAGATCCAGTTCGGCAGCACCGAAATTCTTACGCCGGGTGATGCGCCCGACGCGTTGGTGGCGATGAACCCGGCAGCGTTGAAAGGGAATATCGCCGATCTGAACGAGCAGGGACTGTTGATCATCAATATTGGCGCGTTCACGCCCGAGAACCTCAAGAAGGCCGGTTACGACGTTGATCCGTTGGAGGACAAAACGCTCTACACGAGGTTCCGCGTCACCAAGGTCGATATCAATCAGCTCACCCTGGACGCCCTGCAGGATGTCGAGCTCAAGTCCGTCGGCAAGATGCGTTGCCGCAACTTCTTTGCGCTGGGCATGACGTATTGGATCTACGACCGCGCGATGGACACCACGCTCAAGTGGATCGAAACCAAGTGGGGCCGCTTGCCCGCGGTCGCCGAGGGCGCGGAGAAGACGCTTAAGGCGGGCTACTACTTCGGCGAGACCGCGGAGATCGAGTTGCCGCGATACCGGGTCGAGCGGGCGCCGATCGAGGCCGGCGTCTACCGCAAGATTTCGGGCAACGAGGCGCTGATCCTGGGCCTCGTCGCCGCATCTGAAGTCAGCTGGCAGAATATGGTCTTCGCCAGTTATCCGATTACACCCGCCTCGGCGATTCTTGAGGGCCTGGCCCAGCTCAAAAATTACGGGATCAAGACGATGCAGGCCGAGGATGAGATTGCCGCGATCGGCGCGGCGATCGGCGCGAGTTTCGCCGGTGGGCTGGGCGTCACGGCCACGAGCGGACCGGGCATGTGTCTCAAGTCGGAGTTTCTTGGGCTGGCGATCATTACCGAGTTGCCGCTGGTCGTGATCGATGTGCAGCGTGGTGGGCCAAGCACCGGGCTGCCGACAAAGACCGAACAGGGCGACCTGCTGCAGTGCATGTTCGGCCGCAATTCGGACAGTCCCGTGCCAATTATCGCCGCGCGTTCGCCCAGCGACTGCTTCGACGTGGCGATTGAGGCCGTGCGTATCGCCTTGCGTTACAACACGCCGGTTGTGCTGTTGAGTGACGGTTATATCGCGAACAGCGCGGAGCCCTGGCGCGTGCCCTCGGTCAAGTCGCTGCCGAATCTGGTCGATCCGCCGGCCGATCCGGGCGATGAATTCATGATCTATAAGCGCGACCCCGATACCCTCGCGCGACAGGTGATCCATCCCGGGCGGCGCGGTTACGAGCACCAGATCGGCGGCCTCGAGAAGAACGAGCGTGGTCAGGTCAGCTATGATCCCGAGAACCACGAACGCATGACGCGCCTGCGTGCCGGCAAGGTGAATGGCATTGCCCGGTCCTATCCAAAAACGGAGATCCTCGGCGACGATAGCGGCAAGTTGTTGTTCGTGGGATGGGGTGGAACCTATGGCGCGATCACGGTCGCGACGCAGCGCTTGCGTGCGGCGGGCCAGTCGGTCAGCAGCATCCACCTGCGTTACCTCAATCCGCTGCCGCTGGACCTCGTCGACATCCTGTCGCGTTTCGATAAAATCGTCGTACCGGAAATGAACCTCGGCCACCTGACCCTGTTGCTGCGCGCGAAATACCTGGTGGATGCGGTTCAGATTCAGAAGATCCAGGGGCGCCCGTTCACTGTGACTGAAATTGTAGAAGCCGCAAAAGAGATGCTCTGACATGGGGAAAACCGAAAGCCAGCAAGATCCTGTTGCCGTCGAGGAGCGCAAGCAGACGCGCCGCGATTTTGTCGCGCCCGCGGATGTGCGTTGGTGCCCGGGGTGCGGCGACTACGCCATCCTGAATACGATTCAGAGCCTCTTCGCTTCGCTCGGCATCCCGCGCGAACAGTTCGTGGTGGTCAGCGGAATCGGCTGCTCCAGCCGGTTCCCGTACTACATGAACACTTATGGATTTCACACCATCCACGGGCGCGGCCCGGCGGTGGCGACCGGCATCAAGCTGGCCAACCCGGACCTCGCCGTTTGGCTGATTACCGGCGATGGGGACGGCCTGAGTATCGGTGGCAACCACCTGTTGCATCTCATGCGACGCGACGTCGACGTTAAAGTTCTTCTTTTCAACAATAAGGTCTACGGTCTGACCAAGGGTCAGTACAGCCCCACCTCCGATATGGGCATGGTGCGCAAGACGACGCCGCTGGGCAGCATCGACCAGCCGATCAATCCGCTTTGTTTTGCCCTCTCGTCTGAAGCGACGTTCGTAGCACGCACCTACGATACCAATCCCAAGCACATGGCGTCTGTTTTCCGTGCAGCGGCGGAACACCACGGCACGGCCTTCGTCGAGATTATGCAGAACTGTGTGATCTATAATGACAAGGTCTGGGCACCGGTCTCGGCGCGCGATGTGCGCGATGACAAGATGCTTGTGCTTGAGGAAGGGAAACCGATGACCTTTGGAAACGATAATCAGTACGGGATCCGGCTGAACGGGCTCAATCCCGAGATTGTTGACGTCGGAGCGGACGGCGTGGACGCGTTAGGGTTGCTGGTTCACGATGAGCATGACGTCGCGGGTAGCACCGCCTACCTGCTGGCGCGGATGCAGCCACCGGACTTTCCGCTCCCGATCGGCGTCTTCCGTGCTGTGCCGCGTGGCATGACCTACGACCGCGCCGTCGAGCATCAGATTGCCGAATCCATCGATCAATTCGGGCACCGCAATCTGCAGGCATTGATGATGGGGGCCGACTATTGGGAAGTCAAAGAAGGCGAGGAAGGCGTTGAATCGTTCCATGACGAGGAATACGAGCGCTACAGCCTCGACGAAGAACTGGCGATCATGCAGGAACAGAGCTACGAGGCCGATCGCTATCGCAGCGATCCCCTCTTCGGCGCGCTGCGCACCCGGATCAATGCCTTGCAGGTCCATTACGGTTCTGCGCGGGTGCTCTGTGTGGAACCCGACACGTCGATCGCTAAGGCGATCACCTTGATGAAAGAACATGCGCTGGAGAGCTTGTTGATCGTCGATGAACACAAACTGAGGGGTATTATCACCTCGCGCGATATACTTATGAAGGTCGTTCTGACCGATATGGACCGCGAGACAACTCCCATAACCGCAATCATGACGCCCCGTCCGGATGTCGTCCACGAGTGGAATACGGTCGGTGACGCGATCAACAAGATGGCCATCGGATCGTTCCGGCACTTGCCGATTGTGAACGAATCGGACGATTATGGCATGATCTCCGTGCAGGAACTGCTCGGATATGTATATGAACAGGTGAAGACGTGATGCGGCGCGTCTGAATCGCCACCCGTCCGCCGTGCGAATTTCCCCGTAGAGTTTATTCAGACAGCTATGCAACTGCACGAATACCAAGCGAAGCGCCTCTTCGACGTAGCCGGGATCAAGGTCCAGACCGGCCTGCTGGCACGGACCGCCAAGGAAGCCGCCAGGGCGATCGCCAAATTGACGCCGCCGCTGGTGGTCAAGGCCCAGGTCCACGCGGGCGGGCGCGGCAAGGCCGGCGCGATCAAGTTTGCGCAAACGGCCGAGGAGGCGCAGCGGGCCGCAGAAGACATTCTGGGCATGACGCTGCGCACCAAGCAAACCGGGCAAGCGGGTCTTGTCGTGAAGTCCGTGTTGATCGTTGAAGCCAGCGATATCGACTCGGAACTCTACCTGTCCATCGTCACCGACCGTGCGTCACGGGGGCCGATGCTGATCGCCTCGCGCGCCGGTGGGGTTGATATCGAGGAGACCGCAGAAAGAGATCCGGACGCCATTCTGAAATTCGAGATCGATCCTGTTCGTGGACTGACGGACCACGCCTGTCGCCGCGTACATTTCTTCTGGAGCAACGGGACTTTCGGCATGAAGGACACGGCTGCATTGCTGAAGGGGGTCTACGATGTCTACATGCGCAGCGACGCCACGATGGTTGAGATTAACCCGGTGGTGGTGACCCCGGAGCACGAGCTATTGGCACTTGACGCCAAAGTCGCCACGGATGACAACGCGCGTTTCCGGCATCCGGAATGGGAAGCCTGGGCGAAAGGCCACGACAGGGACGCCCGCGAAGTCGAAGCCGAGCAGCACGGATTGAACTACATCAAGCTGCCCGACGGCACCATCGGTTGCATGGTCAACGGTGCCGGGCTCGCCATGGCGACGATGGACGTCATCAAGAATCACGGTGCCGCACCGGCCAACTTTCTGGACGTCGGGGGAGGCGCGGACGTAGAGGCCGTGACGGCCGCTTTCCGAATCCTGGCCGCGGACTCCGATGTCAAGGCGATCCTGGTGAATATCTTTGGTGGAATCATGAAGTGCGACATCATTGCCGAGGGCATCCTGGCCGCGCTCGGATCGGTCAAGTTGACCGTGCCCCTGGTTGTGCGCCTGGAGGGAACCAACGTTGAGCAAGGGCGGCGCATCATCGCCGAAAGCGGGTTGGATTGCGAAACGGCAGTCGATCTTTCGGATGCTGCGGAGAAGGCCGTTGCGGCGGCGGGAGCGTAAACATGGCGATCCTGGTGAATCAATCAACGCGCGTCATTTGTCAGGGCATCACCGGTAAGGCCGGCTCTTTTCATGCGGCACAGTGCAAGGCGTATGGGACGCAGATGGTCGCCGGGGTAACGCCCGGCAAGGGCGGGGAGGTCGTGGACGGCATTCCGGTCTACGATACCGTTCGCGAAGCCCGTCGACGCCACGGCGCGGATGCCACGATGATTTTCGTGCCGCCGTTCGCGGCCGGCGACGCGATCGAAGAGGCGGCGACGGCCGGTGTCGGCCTGATCGCCTGTATCACCGAGGGGATTCCGCAGAAAGACATGATGTTGGCCCGGCGCGTGGTTGACGATCAGGGCGTGCGCATGATCGGACCGAACTGCCCGGGCGTGATCACTTCGGAGGAGTGCAAGATCGGCATCATGCCCGGCTATATTCACAAGAAGGGTTGCATCGGTATTGTCAGCCGCAGCGGCACCTTGACCTATGAGGCTGTCTGGCAGACGACCCAGCTCGGACTTGGCCAGTCAACCTCCGTCGGCATCGGTGGCGACCCCATCCACGGTATGGGGTTCATTGACATCCTTGAGCAGTTTGAACATGATGAGCAGACACGAGGGATTATCCTGATCGGTGAAATCGGGGGCGATGAAGAGGAACGCGCGGCCGACTGGATCGCCAGTCACGCGCGGAAGCCCGTCACCGCCTTGATCGCCGGTCGAACGGCCCCGCCCGGACGACGGATGGGGCACGCGGGTGCGATCATCAGCGGATCGAGTGGTGGCGCGGAAGACAAAGTGGCCGCCTTGAAAGAAGCCGGTGTTGCGGTCTGCGAGAGTCCGACTGACCTGGGGCGCACGATGAAGGAGCAGCTGAGTTAATGGCCGACAAACGAACAGCGAAGCTGACACTGGATGACGGGCGGGAGATCGTGCTGCCTGTTTTCGAAGGCACCGAGCAGGAGTGCGCCGTGGACGTCTCCAGTCTGCGCAAAGAAACCGGCTACATCACGTACGATAATGGCTTCGTCAATACCGGTTCGTGCCAGAGCACGATTACCTTCGTTGATGGCGAGAAGGGGATTCTTCGCTATCGCGGTTACCCGATCGAGGAATTAGCCGAGAATTGCCGCTTTGTCGAGGTGGCGTACCTGCTTGTCTATGGCGCGCTTCCGACCCGGGAGGAATTGGACAACTTCAGCGCGCAGTTGACCGAACGCGCGAATATCCACGAAGACATGAAACATTTCTTCACCGGGTTTCCCGTCGCGGCCCACCCGATGGCGATTCTGTCTTCGATGGTGACGTCGCTGTCGAGTTACTACCCGACGTCAGGCGACGAGGAATGGAACTTCGATGATACGGTCGCGCGCTTGATCGCAAAGGTGCGCACGATCGCCGCGTACTCGTACCGCAAGGCCACGGGTGAGCCATTCGTCTACCCGCGCGGCGACCTGTCGTACTGTGAGAACTTTCTCAACATGATGTTTTCCGGTGAAGGCAAGAACTACGAGATCAGCGATAAAGCTCTGCGCGCACTTGACAAGGTCTTGATCCTGCATGCCGATCACGAGCAGAATTGTTCGACCAGTGCTGTGCGACTTGTCGGGAGTTCGCGCGCGCCGCTTTACGCGTCGATCGGCGCCGGTATTTCCGCGCTCTGGGGCCCGCTGCACGGCGGCGCAAGCCAGGCGGCCGTCGAAATGTTGATGGCTATCAACGAAGACGGCGGCGATTGCGGAAAATATATTGCCATGGCGAAGGACAAGGACGACCCGTTCCGGCTGATGGGCTTCGGTCACCGCGTATACAAGAACTACGATCCTCGCGCGCGAATCCTCAAGCAGTCCTGCGACGAAATCCTGGACGAATTGAATATCGATGATCCGCTGCTGAGCATCGCCAAATCGCTTGAGAAGGTGGCGCTTGAGGATGAATATTTCGTTTCCCGCAACCTGTATCCCAATGTCGACTTCTATGCCGGCATCATTTACCGCGCGCTTGGGATTCCGGTCAACATGTTCACCGTCATGTTCACCCTCGGTCGCCTGCCGGGGTGGATCGCGCAATGGTACGAAAGCACCCAGGACCCCGACTGGCGCATCTGGCGTCCGCGCCAGGTCTACCAGGGCGAGACCAGCCGCGCGTTTATTCCGATCGATCGGCGCTGACGACCGATTGCGGGCCCGTTTTCGGGCGGGCGCAACGCACCGGCTCGAAAGATTACATTTTCCCTTGTGGAAACCATGGGGGCTGCCTATATTGCGCGCTTCTCCGATTTCTGAGGGAAAGGATTAACCATGAAATTCGCAATACCCAGAGAGACTCATCCCGGCGAAAAACGCGTCGCGATGATTCCGGGTGACGTCAAGAAACTCACTGCCAAAGGCGTCGAGATTCACATCGAGGCGGGACTCGGCGAGACGATTAAGGTGACGGACGCGCTCTACGAAGAAGCCGGTGCCAAGGTCGCCTCCGACCGCAACGCCTTGTTATCCGACGCCGACGTCGTGCTGCGCCTGCGCAAACCCGCCGTGGATGAATTGAGCGAGCTGAAAAAGGGTTGTCTGCACGTCAGCTACCTCGACCCCTTTAATGAAAAGGAACTGCTCGAAGCCTTTCGCGCAGCGGACATCAGTGCGATCAGCATGGAGTTGATTCCGCGAACGACGCGCGCACAGAAGATGGACGCGTTGAGTTCACAGGCCAACCTGGCCGGTTATGTCACCGTCGTGCTCGCCGCGGATCGGCTGGACAAGGCGCTGCCGATGATGATGACGCCGGCCGGAACCCTTTCACCTGCGCGCGTCTTCATTATCGGCGCCGGTGTGGCCGGCTTGCAGGCGATTGCGACCGCCAAGCGACTCGGTGCGCGTGTCGAAGCGTTTGACGTGCGTCCCGAAGCCGCCGAGCAGATTGAGTCGGTGGGCGGTAAGGCGGTTAAGATCGATATCGGCGTGACCGAATCCACCAAGGACGGCTACGCCAAGCAGCTCACACCCGAACAGCTTGAGATGCAGCGCAAGGGCATGGCCAAGATCTGCTCCAATGCGGATATCGTGATCACCACCGCGCAGGTTTTCGGCCGCAAGGCGCCCGTCATCGTCACCGCCGACATGGTCGAGGGCATGACCCCCGGCAGTGTTATCGTGGATATGGCGGTCGAGGGCGGCGGCAACGTTGAGGGGTCAAAGGTCGATGAAGAGGTCGACGTCGGCGGTGTTAACATCATCGGGCTTGGCAACCTGCCCGGCCGCGTGGCGGTGCATGCCAGCCAGATGTATTCTGCGAATCTCTACAACCTCGTCGACGAGTTCTGGGACGAGGAAGCCAAGACCTTCAATCTGAACCTCGAGGACGAGATCATCCAGGGCTGCCTCGTGACACACGGCGGCGAGGTCGTGAACGAAAAACTGAAAGGTACGGAGTAATGGAACTGCTGTTTTTTGTATTCGCGCTGGCAATCTTCCTCGGATTCGAGCTGATCGCCAAGGTGCCCTCGCAGCTGCATACGCCGCTGATGTCGGGCTCCAATGCGATTTCTGGCATCACCATTGTCGGCGCTCTGCTGGCCGTGCAGGCCGATGGTGAAACCATGACGCAGGTCTTGGGATTTTTCGCCGTCATATTTGCCACGATCAACGTTTTTGGCGGATACGCCGTAACCGATCGCATGCTCAGCATGTTTAAGAAGAAAGATACGGGCGGTGCGAAATGAGCGTTATTTCCCCGTATGCTTACATCGCCGCATCTATTCTTTTCTGCGTAGGCCTGAAAATGTTGAGCCGCGCAGATACCGCGCGGCGTGGAAACCAGATTTCCGCAATCGGCATGCTCATCGCCGTTCTGGCTACCCTGATTGTCGGCGGAATGAACTATGTCTGGATCATTGCCGGCGTGGTGGTCGGTGCCGGTATCGGCAGTGTCGCTGCACGTAAGATCGAGATGACCGGCATGCCCGAAATGGTGGCGCTTTTCAATGGCTTCGGCGGCATCGCGAGCCTGCTCGTTGGCTGGGCCGAGTATCACAAGGTCGTATCCATGGAAGCCGGCGCGTTCGACATGCTGACCATCGTGGCCATCTATCTTGCGATCTTGATCGGTGGACTGACCTTCACCGGCAGCCTGATTGCCTGGGGAAAGCTTTCCGAGAAATTGCCGGGCAAACCCTACCTCTTCGCGGGCCAACAAATCGTAAACGGTATCCTCGTTCTGGCCGTGGTGGTCGGCGGCGTCATGCTCTGCATGAACCCGACGGCGGATGCTGCGTATAGAATTCTCGGGGTTGCGATTGCGCTATCCCTGGTCTTCGGCGTCATGTCCGTCATACCGATCGGCGGTGCCGATATGCCGGTTGTGATCGCGCTCTTGAACAGTTATTCCGGACTGGCCGCCTGCGCGGCGGGGTTCGTGATTGAAAACAACGTTCTGATCGTGAGCGGATCGCTGGTCGGTGCCAGCGGTCTGATCCTGACCAAGATCATGTGTAAGGCCATGAACCGCTCACTGGCCAACGTCCTCTTCAGTGGGTTCGGATCCGGGACGGCGAGTGGCGGCGGCGGTGGCGGCGACGTCGACGGCGAAGCCAAACCGATCAGTGCTGAAGACGCCTTTGTCATTCTCGAGGCCGCCCGTTCGGTGGCCTTTGTGCCGGGGTATGGCATGGCCGTTGCCCAGGCACAGCACGCGGTGGTCGAGCTGGGAAATTTGCTCGAAGCCAACGGTTGCGAAGTACGCTACGCGGTGCACCCTGTTGCGGGACGCATGCCGGGGCATATGAACGTGTTGCTGGCCGAGGCGAACGCGCCTTATGAGCAGTTGGTCGAGATGGACGATATTAACCCGATCATGAGCACGGTCGACGTGTCGGTCGTGATTGGCGCGAACGACGTCGTGAATCCGGCCGCGCGTGAGAATGAAGGCAGCCCGATCTATGGCATGCCCATCATCAACGTCGACGAAGCCGGTACCTGTATCGTGCTCAAGCGCAGTATGAAGCCCGGTTTTGCGGGCATCGAAAACCCGCTGTTCTTCAAGGACAATACGCGCATGCTCTTCGGCGACGCCAAGGCCAGCGTCAGCTCCCTGGTCGCCGAATTCAAAGAGCTGTAGGCCCGGTAACGATCGTGCCAAGGCGCTTTCGTAATCCGCCGTACGTATTCACGTGCGGGGTAGCGGCAGGCCAGAGTATCCCGAATCTCGCTTCGCGTTGGGCGTAGAAGCCCTTGAGCGAACCGCTAAACGCTGAATCCTTTCCCTTCTAGCCCGTAAACCCACACGCCTTGTGCGCGCCGTCACAAAACGGCTTTTCATCGCTTTGGCCACAGCGGCATAGCGCGCCGCGCGAGGCATGTGCGATGGTTTGATCCGATGCCGATCGGATCTCCGTCTGCCCTTGGATCAGGATGGGACCGTCGGGTCGAACGGTCAGTTCCAGCTCGGTCGATGCGTTGGCGTCCGGTGCGGCGGCATCGCCCGCGTGTTCGCCGTCATCCACGAAGTCGCTTGATTTATGCGACCCGTGGCACTCATGCC
>CAJWTS010000072.1 GCA_913047795.1 uncultured Verrucomicrobiota bacterium
GCCAGCACTTCCAGCTCATAGCCCTCTACGTCAACCTTCAACAAGGCGATCTCAGCTCCACCGGGTAGGTACTCGTCAATCACTTCGTCGAGTCGCCTCTGGTCCACCACAACCTTCTCACCATCCTTCTCACCAGCCCACCAGTTGTCGGCCAGACCCGCCCGGCGGGCTGGGACAACAGTCCCGCCACCTCGATGCCACGCTGCGCCGCGGCGAGCAGGAGCTGGGGGCCAGGCAGCCTGAGGGCAAGCCACCCCCGGCGATACTCGCGGAGCGTCCCTCCGCGCCGGCGCCGCGGAGCGAGCCGGATGTGAGGTCGAGGTCGTGGACGCGAGCGACATGGACCGCGAGCACCGCGCGACGCGCTTCGGCGAGCTCTGGCTTGGTGATCAGGTGCGGCGGCGCGGCCCACCCCTCCGCCGCGGCCTCGCGCATGGCGAGATCCAGAATTTCGCGTTCGGCCACGCTTTCAGGGTAATTTATGGCCACGTGCAGCAGGAATCGATCTAGCTGTGCCTGCGGTAGCTCCCACGTGCCTTCGTGCTCGATCGAATTCTGGGTGGCGATGACAAAAAACGGCTGTTCCAGCGGGTAGCTGGTCTTACCGGCGGTGATTTGCCGCTCCTCCATCGCTTCGAGAAGCGCTGACTGTACCTTGGCCGGCGCGCGGTTGATTTCGTCCGCCAGCAGAAGATTGGTAAAAACCGGACCCTTCTTCGCCGAGAACGTACCGTCTTTAGGCGAGTAGATCATCGTGCCCAGGACGTCGGCGGGAAGCAGGTCCGGGGTAAAACTGATACGATGAAAGGTCAGGCCGAGTGCGCCGGCCAGCGTCTTGACCGCGGTCGTCTTCGCAAGACCGGGCACGCCCTCAAGAAGAATATGCCCCCCCGCAATCAGGGCGATCAGCATGTTGTCCACCAGCTTTTCCTGCCCAACGAGCACCTTGCCCACCTCCTGCCGCAGGGACTCGATATGGACGGATTGCTCGCTAATCAGGTCGGTTGTCCTGGCAATATCTACACTCATGGAATGTCATCCTTTACTCGTTATGCAGGGCAAGGCGGGCGGCGGACATTCGCCGCCGCTCAGGCGTCCGGCGACTCATCACCGGGATCGGAAGGGGTCGTTTCGTTCACGCCGTCGGCGTCCTGCCCGGTTTCTTCAAGCTCTTCGGGTTCTTCTTTCTGCTTAACCAGATCACCGCGGCTCATCATCAATGTGTCGCCCCTGTACGAATCGATCACGAACACCCATTTCGAAAACCGCGCATTCTGCTCGCGCACCTCGGCCGCGACGGCATCCAATTTCTTCGCGCGTTCCGCCGCGGCAGCCTCGGCACCCGCATCTTCGTCCGCCGCATCGGTCGCGGGCGCCGGGGGCTCCTCGTAATCGATCTGCAGGCGCATGTAACGATCCGATTCGTCGGCCACCATGGCGCCGACCGTGACGGTCACGACTTTGCCGTCGGTTGACCGGGCGACGTAGGTCGCCCCACGATCGAAGCCCGTCACGCCCGGATCCAGGGCGGGATCGGCCACGTCGGAAAAACTGAGGCTCGCGAGCGCACCCGTCAGATTGCTCAGTTTGTATGCTTCGACTTCTTCACCATCCGCCAGTTCCGCGACTTCGAAATCTGACGAACCTTGCTTGCGATTGATGCGCATGACGGCACCGTTGGTCGCGGTCAACGTCACCTCTTGAATCTGCGTCGCGGGCACTTCAACGAGTGCCGTATCGAGCCAGGACCCGATCGTATGGCCGAGGTCGTACAGCGATTCGTCGACGACCACGACACGGCCATCGGCAAGGGCAACGTACTGCCCACTTGGAAAGGACATGCCCGCGGCGGACCCCTCGCTGCGGGATTGGGTCATTTTTTCACCAAAGATGAACGATGCCAGGGCGGCCCCGCCCGCGTCGATGAGCTTCACTTCGGTGCCTGTTGCATCGGACGACGTTCCCTCCACCGGCGCCAGAAGTTTGAGCAAAGCGCGATCCTGATCGTCGGCCGATACTTCAAAGCCAATTTTCAGCTCCGCCAGTTTGAGCACGAACTCTTTAATCTTGTCGAAGCGTGCCGGGTAGCCGTAGCGCCCGGGGGCCACCCAGGCGTTGCCGCTCTGCGCCAGTTCAACGGTCGACTCCCCGCTTCGAATCGCAATCGCTGCGACCTTGTTCAGATCGACATCAACGACGAGTTTCGCGCCCATGCGCGACGCGTCGGCGGCGGTGCGCTGACGTCGGTTCTTGAGCACCGCAGCGCCTGCCAGCACGGCGGCAATCACGACAAGAATCAATAGATTTTTCGGTTTCATTTTTCTATCGACGTGTCCTCGAACGGCGGTAGCTCCAGAACCCCACGCCGGCAAGGCAGACCATCAGCGGCATCGCGAGAATGTTAACGGCCTTGACCTTGATACCCAGGCGCTCAATATCCGCGCGCAAACTCTTGCGCACTTCCCGCAGTTCGCGATTAATCTTGATCTCTTCCTGCTTGAATTGATCGATGGCGGCCTGTTGCTGAGGACTCAATATAAACCGTTGCGACGAGTCCTTTTGCGACTGCAAATCGCTTAATTTCTGCCTTGTTTCCTGTAGACGCGCCTGGAGCGCTTTTTCTTGGTCCAACCACTGCAATTCGGCCTTCTTTTCGAGCGCCACGACTCGATCGAAGGGCCGTTCAAGACGGCCTCGCGAGCGAATGCCGACGAGCGATGCACTGCCGGAGAGTTGCTCTACCGCATTGACGACGAACGCGATATTGTCGTTCGATGGTTCGTAGGCATTGAAGCCGAGAAAGTTCATCGCGCGCACCGTGTAATTGTCGCTCAGCAGGTCCACGTCGCCGATCAGGATGACCGTGCCTTCCGCGGTGGCCTCCGTTAGGGGCGCGACCGGGGTAATGGGCGGTGCTTCCGAGTCGTCGGCAGCGGGCGGGGGTCCTTCGGGGAACGCAGACTTGAACCGACCATGCAGGCGAACGGCAAGATCAAGCCTGGTCATGCCGCGCGAAAACTCACGACGTATGCCGTCCATGCCGAACTGGGCCGTCATCGCCGACACCGAAGCCGAATTTTCCGACGACGACAGCAGCGAGGTGACCTCGAGCCCATCGGCGGGTCCATCAACCGTGATCGCCGCCGCGTAGGGAAGCATCATCATCTCCAACTCGGAGGTCAGGATATCCTCGTCGTTCATATGTTCCGCTCCGCGGGTCAGGCTGAGCCAAACCGGCACGTCTTCAACACGGTTATTGCCCGTGCGCAGGCGTGTGCTTGCATCGACATCCGCCACAACCTGGAACTCGCTGACGGATACGCCCCAGGCATCGAAGAGCTTGCGCATCGACGAGGTGCTCTGACGCGGGCCGAACTGCCCCGGCGGTGCGGCCGGGTCCGATGCGCAGATCGGATCGACAAAGGCCATCACTCGTCCGCCACGCATCAGGAACTGGTCGATGGCGTACAGCGTGCCCTCCGAAAGCTCCTTGGGATGCACGATGATCAGGGTATTAACATCATCCTCGATCGCGTCGCTGGTCGTGTCGACCTGCCGCACATCATAATCTTTCCGCAGTTCATCAAAGACGAACCAGGCCTTCTGCTGCTGCTGCCGGGGCTGCCCCGGCATCGCGAACGGCGGCGCCTCCGAACCGAGCACCGGCAGGGGGCTCATGATGCCGATGACCGGCTTCTCGGGATGGGTTACGCGATATATGAGGCGGATGAGGTTGTACTCCATCGTGCGGCCGGATCGCGGATCGATAAAGGGAATCGCGGCCTGGCGTCCGCCCGACTCGGCCACGAGGCCGAGGTACATTGTCGGGCCCATGATGCCCAGCGACTGGCCGGCAATGCCGAGCTTCTGTGCCCACTCTTCCGCATCGGTATCCGGCTTCGGATCATATGAATCGATCGCCAGGCGCCCGCCGGCACCCAGTTTCATCTCGTGCAGCATATCCTCAACCTGCGTTGCAAACGCCTTCAGGTTGGCCGGTGCCTGCGGCAGGCTGCGACTGTAGAAAAACTTGATCGTGACGTCCTTTTCGAGACTCGCGAGGATCGCGCAGCTTCCGTCGGAAAGCGTGTAGAGCTTCTCCTCGGTCATATCGAGCCGTACGCGCACGCCCTGAACGAGAAGGTTGGCGGCGATGAGCAGTGCGAGCACCGTGAGTAGCCCCGCGATGCCGCCACCAATTATTACGATGCGTTTCATTGTTTCGCTATCACGTGCACAGCCCGAGTGCCTACTTGCGGTTCTCCAGAATTAAGTGGGTCCCGAACAACATGAACGCCATGACGCTCACGTAGTACGCGAGATCCCGCAGGTCGAGCACACCCCGTTGCAACGAGTCGAAGTGCGGCATAAAGCTGAACGAGGCCACGCAGCGCACGAGCCAATCCGGCGCCCACTTGGCAAAGATCTCCGTCACCGGCGGCCAGCCGGCCATCAGGAGCAAGAGACAGATGACCAGGGACAGGACAAAGCTGATCACCTGGTTGCGGGTCGTTGCCGAAGTCAGCATGCCGACGGACAGGTAGGTCCCGGCCAGCAGCGCGCTACCCAGGTATCCGCCGATAATGGCACCGACATCGGGCGCGCCGAGGTAGGCCGTTGTGCATACGACGGGAAACGTCAGCGCCAACGCGATCAACAGGAAAACCCAGGCCGCGAGAAATTTCCCGACGATCGCCTGCAACATCGTGACCGGCATGGTAAGCAAAAGTTCGATCGTTCCGGCGCGACGCTCCTCGGCCCAGAGCCGCATCGATGCCGCGGGTACGAGCAGCAGGTAGACCCAGGGGTGCCAGATAAAGAACGAACGACTGAGATCGGCTTGCCGAACCTCGTAGTAGCTGCTGACGTAAAAGGTCAGAAACCCCGTCAACATCAGGAAGACAACCAGGAAGACATACGCCACGGGCGACTCGAAGTACGACTTCAATTCACGTTTGGCAATTGTAATGGATGCGTTCATTCAGCCGACCCTGCTCAAGTCATCTCCGATCGTCAGATTTTGAAAAACTTCATCCAGTCGGCCGTCCAACGTGCGCAGAGAGATCATGGGCCACGATTTCTCGCGCAGCAGCTTCGCGACATCGGCGAAGAGGTCTCCTCCATCCTGGCCCCCTTTGTAGACGGTGCACTTCGCACCGGCTTCGTCGACGTCGTCCGCCGATGAGAGGGCACGCAAGGCGCCCGCGGCACCGGCCACCGGCTCCTTGAACACGACTTCGACGGCGCCATGGGTGCGACTCGCCGAACGAAGCTCCTCGGGAGTGCCGTTCGCCACAAGCCGGCCGTCGCTGATAATGATTGCGCGCGAACAGACGGCGTCGACTTCCTCGAGAATATGCGTGGAGATGATGATCGTCTTCTTCTCGGCCATGTCCTTGATCATTGTGCGGACGATGTGCTTCTGATTCGGATCCAGACCATCCGTCGGTTCGTCCATGATCAGAACCGGAGGGTCGTGCAGAACCGCCTGTGCAAAACAGACGCGTTGTTTGTATCCCTTCGAAAGCGTGCCGACGGACTGGTTGCGTACTTTCTCGAGCCGACAGCGCTCGATCGCCGCCTCAACCTTGCCGTTCAACTCGGCCCCGCCGAAACCGCGCAACTCACCGGCAAACTGGAGAAAACTGGTCGCCGTCATCTCGGCGTACGCCGGCGCGTTCTCGGGCAGGTACCCGATCTGACGCTTGGCAGCGACGGGCGCCGTGAGAATGTCGTGTCCGCAGACGGATGCCGTGCCGGATGACGGGGCAAGAAACCCGGTGATCATGCGCATCGTGGTTGACTTGCCGGCGCCGTTCGGCCCAAGGAAGCCGAGGATCTCTCCCTGCTCGGCCGTAAACGACACATTGTCGACGGCCTGAATAGCGCCAAAACGCTTCGAAATGTCTTTTACTTCAATCACGATTGCGCATCACACCACATACAGCCCAAGGCGAACCCCTCCATCGCCGTATCGGTCCGATCATCCTGACATGGGCAACGGACGGTGCCCCTGAGCGCAGGAAATTCTGCATCCCGCTCGCTCGCGGCCCCGTACACGCGTCCCGGCAAAGGGCGCCATGTTTACTGAATCCGGACCGCATTTTCAAGCGTTTTCGTCTGTGCATATTGGGGAATCACGATCTTGAGCAACCCGCCCTGGTAGGTGGCCCGGATCTCCGCGAGGTCACGAATCGGGCCCGGCAGGGCAATCCGCCGCTCGAATCGGCGCGTATAGGCCTCCTGACGTGTACCGCCGGTGGTCTTCGATTCCCGCCGTTCGTGGATATTGGCCGCAATACGCAGAACGTCGCCCCTGACTGATATGTGGATATTGGTCTTATCAAGATCCGGCAGGCTGACGGTTACCGTGTAGTTGCTACCATCGCGCCGCGCGTCGAGACCCGGCGTGGGTGCCAGCGTGGCCCATCCAGAATCCTTGTGCCAACTGGATGGCGGCGGGCCAAAGTGAGAGAAGTCGTCGAACGCCTGCGCGAACATGTGATCAATCCGGGCCTGCATATCGCTCAACGTCGGCATCATTGACCGCGAGTCCTCCTGCCGGCGCGGCTCGCCATGCGACTGCGCCATTCCACGGCGCGCATCATCGAACATCCTTTCGATGTGCCGATGCATGGCCTGCATCGAGTCCACATCCTCCCAGGCCCGGGCATCCCTGTCGCCGGATCGTAACGGCATGCGCTGCGACCGGCTGACAGGCTGCGCGGCGGGGCGCGAGACCGCGGGACTCGCTTGCACGAGATCCCGCGGCTCGCGTGATGCGCGCTGGTGCTGGTGTTGAAAGATGCGATAGGCCTGCAACGCAATGATCGTCGAGAGGAGGAGGATAATCACTACTAGCATCGCGTTGGTAATACCCGATCGCTCGGCAGGCCTACGCAAATTGTTAAAGTCGTCTGTCATCGCATATCGAGTGTATTCGCAACTCCCGTGCCATGCCCGTTCGCCGCCGGGACGCACCACGGGCCAATCGCGGGGAAATTATCGATTTCGCTCGGAAACGAGGTCGAAACTATTTGACGAATAATTTGCGCTGAATTCGCCGCCGCTGCGCGGCCGGTCAGCCTGTCGTAGCGGGACGACAAATTGTCATATTGAGTTACCCGGCGGCATGCCCTAGCCTTGTATGGTGACGTTCCCGTCCAAGAATTTTCGCCTTCCGCTCCCGCTATTCGCCGCCCTGCTGGTCACGACAATCGCGGCGCTTGCGGCCGGCAACCTGATTCTGCTGCACGGGATTCACGGCAGCGTGTGGGAGGTGACGGCCGCACAATCGGTGCGCGATCTCGGAGAACAGATCGCCCGCCAGCTCGCGGCCCACGCCTACGTGCGCGACGAAGGTGTCATGGATCGCGAGCATTCGTTTTCGCGGCTCGTGCACGCGATCGGACGCGTCGAGCCGGCCGTTCAATACGTATCGATCACGGAAGACGGGGTGATCCTCTACCAGGAACAACTGCCGCCGTTAGACCCCGGCACCGCGTCAGAACCCGTCGAATCGCGCGCGCCCGTTACGCTGAAGCGTCGGCTCGTAGACCTCGGCGGCACCAACATCGCCATTCTCACCTTCACCACGCAAGTCGATACCAGCGACGGGCGGCAGCGCTCCGTCCAGATTGCGATTCGCAAGGACGCGGTCGCCCGCGAAGCCCAGGGCCCCGCCGAAGCTCTCGGTTTCATGTTTCGCATGGCCCTGATCACGGTCATCGTATCCTTTTCGATCTGTATCGTGCTCGTCATCTGGCTCGTCCGCCGCGAAGCCGGTCGTCAGGACATTCGCCGCAGAGAGGAACACCTGGCCTTCGCGGGCGCGCTCGCAAACGGAATTATCCACGATATCCGCAACCCGATGTCCTCGCTGCGGCTCGATGCCCAAATGCTCGGCAAGGAGATCGCGAAGGGCGCCGACCTGCGTCCCGATCGCATCGAAGACCTGGCCGCCCGGGTGCGCAAGACCGTCGATCGAACCGACAGCATGCTGAGCGAGTTCCTACACCTGTCCGGCCCCGACTCGGCCGAAACGGAATCCTTCGATCTGAACGCCTGTGTCGGCGACTGCGTCGATCTACTCCAGCCGCGATTCGAGGCAAAACATCTGACGTTGGTCTTCGAGCCGGCCGCAACATCGCCGACCATCCAGGCGCACCCGGTTCAATTGAAGCGTGCCGTCATCAACGTATTGGTGAACGCCTGCCATGCAACGCCCGAGGAGGGCACGGTGACCGTGCGAACCCGGGTACAAAATCAGACGGCGGCCATCGTCGTCCATGACCAGGGACCCGGCATTGCGCCGAGCGACCGGCGCAAAGTCTTCGATATGTTCTACTCCACCAAACCCGGTGGCACCGGCCTGGGCCTGACCCTTGCCAGGACAGCGGTCAATAATTATGGTGGCGACGTCACCGTCGCCGACTCACCGGAAAGCGGTGCTTGCATACACATCACGATACCGATCACGTAACACCCGCCGGGGCCACAACATGACGACGCAACAGCACATCTTGATTATCGAGGACGATCCCGACGGACTGCGTTCGGTCGTCGATGCCGTAACGGAGGCCGGCTACGAGGTCACCGGCGTGGATCGCGGCAGCGACGGGGTCGAACGTTTTAAAGAGGGCCGGTATGTGGCGGTGCTAACGGACCTGGTTCTGCCCGATATCGACGGCATCGAAGTGCTGAACCGCATCCGGAGAATCGATGACCAGGTGCCCGTGCTCATCATGACGGCTTACGGCACGGTGCCGACGGCAGTCGACGCGCTAAAATCGGGCGCTTTCGACTACATTCTCAAGCCGCTCGATCTCGACGACCTGGAATCCCGCCTCGCGCGTGCGGCCGAGACCGGCCGGTTACGCGACCAGGTGCAGCAACTGAAGGATGCTTTCGATACGCGCTACACGGCGAGCAGCATGGTCGCCCAGTCAGACGCGATGCAGGACATCCTGCGGCAGATCGAAGCCGTCGCCGGCACGGACGCAACCGTGCTCGTCCTCGGCGAGAGCGGGACCGGGAAAGAACTCGTCGCGCGCGCTCTGCATGCCGACGGCAAACGCACGGCAGGACCCTTCGTGGCGGTTAACTGCGGCGCCTTCAGTGAATCGCTGCTCGAATCCGAACTCTTCGGACACGAAAAGGGCGCGTTCACGGGCGCCGTGCAATCGCATAAGGGCGCGTTTGAGCGCGCCGACGGCGGCACCCTCTTCCTCGACGAGATCGCGCTGGCCTCGCAACCGGTGCAGACGCGCCTTCTGCGCGCGCTCGAAGAGCGCGAAGTCGTTCGTGTCGGCGGCCAATCCCCGATCCGTGTGGATGTACGTGTTGTCTCGGCTACCAATCGCGAACTCGTCGCGCTCGTCGAAGAGAAGGAATTTCGCGACGACCTGATGTACCGCCTCCAGGTGGTCACCGTTCGCGTGCCGCCGCTGCGTGACCGGCGCGATGACATACGTCCGCTGGTCGATCGATTCGTGACGGCAACGTCCGCGGATCACGGCCGGCACATCAGCACGATCGACCCGGGCTTCTACACGGCCGCCGAAGCACACCGCTGGCCGGGCAACGTGCGACAACTCCGCAATGCCATCGAATCCGCGGTTATCATGGCGAACGGATCGACGTTGACCGCCGAGGATCTTCGCGTCGAGAGCGGGCCGCCACCAGCCACGGGCGCGGAGATTCCCGACGGCCTGACCCTCGCGGAACTAGAGAAGCAGGCAATTACCGGCGCTCTGCGTCGAAATCAAGGCAACCGCACCTTAAGCGCTGAAGAGCTCGGCATCTCCGTCCGGACCGTGCAGCGTAAGATCAAAGAACACGGTCTTCCCTTCTAGCCCGCAAATTGACACTTTCGCAAGCAAGCCGCTGCGGCTAAATTGCGGGTGCCGTGGACAACCGATCACTCCCGGGCCACGCCGCCCGGCATGCAGAAATGACAGCTGACAAAACGATGAAGATCCGAAAACCGGCGGACCTGCCGGGCCTGCGCGCCGAGCACGCAGATCGGACAATCGGATTCTGCACCGGCTGCTTCGATATCCTGCATTCGGGTCATGCGATATTCTTTGAACAATGCCGGGAGCATGCCGACATTCTTGTGGTCGGCGTCGGTTCGGACGACACCTTACGTAGCCTAAAAGGGGCGTCGCGACCCATCCTGCCCGAGGCGAACCGTCTTTACTTAATCGCCGCCCTGGCCGATGTCGATTACGTCGTCCTGAACGGCGAATTGACAGAGAACAACATTGATTTCAAGGCGACGCTTGAAGCCCTTCGGCCGAATGTGTTTGTGGTGAACGACGACGATGCCGAAATAGCCGCAAAACAAGCGCTCTGCGATGCGGTCGGCACCCGGTTGCAAGCGGTCCCCTGCGTGGTCCCGGAATATCTCAAACCGACATCGACGACGGGCATTATCGAGCGCGTGGACCAGGCGTTGCGTTGCCCCTTGCGCCTCGATTTCGCCGGGGGTTGGACCGATATCCCGGCCTTGATGGGCGACGACTTCGGATACGTGACAAGCGCCGCCATTAAGCCGCACGTCGAATACCGGCACGGCGCATTCAATTACTCGGGTTATCCCCGCGGCAGTGGCCTGACGACATCGACCGCGGCGAAAATGCTCGAGATGCTGGGGTCATCACATTACGTCGCCGCCAACAAGGACCTCAGGGTCATCGCGGAGGACCTCTTCCAATATGAGAACAAGGAACTGAACTGGGCGATCGGGCGGCAGGACATGTACGCGCTCACATACGGAGGCGTGCGTTGCTACGAGTGCCGCGCGGACACGGCCGTTCCTCTGCCCTCCAGCATTTCGCCCGCGACGATCGCCCACCTCGAGAGCGAGATCGTGGTCCTGCACTCCAGCCAGTCCCGCAACGCCCAGTGCGTTGCGGAAGAGGTCCATCAACGGCACCAAACACCGGAGGGCCGCCGGACGCTGAATCGCATGGCCGAACTTGGGCGCAACTTTGCGACATCGCTTGAAGACGACGACATTGAGGCCTGCGGTGAAATCATGCACGAGAACTGGGAGTTGCAGAAAATGCTGGCGCCGGCTTCCACATCAGATTCGCTGGATGCGATTTACGCCTACGCCCATCAACTGGGTGCCCGTGGTAAATTATGCGGGGCCGGAGGAGGGGGTGCGTATGCCTTCCGAGCGAAGGATGTGGACGCATTCATATTCGACATGAAAAAGAAATTCCCGGTATGTTTCGAAATCGATTTCTCTTTCGAACCACGTGACATCAAGACACTGAATGGAATCTGAGCGGACATGAACGAACCCTTGATCCTTGACGGCGACCCCGCCTTCTCGGACTTCCGAATAAGGGCGTTGTTCGAACGCGTGCGGGCAACCGCGCCTGAACTCGAGGTCGCCAGGGTCACCGCCGTCCGGATCTATCTTCTGGAACTGTCGGACGAGGCAGACCGCAACGAACAGATTTTCGCGCTGCTGGGCGCAACGGGGCATCACGCCGCCGGACCCGGCTTCTTCGTGACACCGCGCAAGGGTACGATCTCGCCCTGGTCATCAAAGGCGACAGACATCTTTCACAACTGTGGCCTGGCCGGCGTGCGGCGGGTCGAACACGGCATCTACTTCGAGGTTATCGACGCCGCGGACGCCGTGCTACCCCTCAGCCGCCTGGCAAATGTAATCCCGCTGCTCCGCGACCGAATGACAGAGGCCGCGTATAACACCGTCGCCGACGTTTTTCTTCAACTGGAACCCGCACCACTCGCGGAAATCGACCTGAAATCCGGCGGACGGGCCTCGCTTGAAGAGGCCAACCAACGCCTTGGCCTGGCGCTGAGCCCCGCCGAGATCGAGTACCTGGAACGGGCCTACGCCAAAAGCGACCGGAACCCGACGGACGTCGAACTCGTTATGTTCGGTCAGGTCAATTCCGAGCATTGCCGCCACAAAATTTTCAATGCCGCATGGACCATCGACGGCGACCACCGCAAACTGTATCCCGTAGGAATAGGTCTGGTGGTCGGTATAAAACCATTCCTCGGCGGAAAGATTGGGCGTGCGCTCACCGCGTGAACGGGATTCCGGCATGAGGGCTTCCGCAATATCGCCAAGCGTAACCGATGGCCCTTTCGGATTGTCCGTCACGACGACGACACCATTGACGATATCGAGTCTTTCTACAGGCGCCTGGAGCAGTTCTGCCGCCATCTCGAGCGCCTTCTCGCGCCCTTTCAGCGCGACCTACACCCCTTAAGCGCGACCTACGCCCCTTAAGCGCGACCTCAATTAAG
>CAJWTS010000073.1 GCA_913047795.1 uncultured Verrucomicrobiota bacterium
TGAGATGTTCGGCGGCTTCCTATCAGGATCGCAGGCGCTCAAGGCCGATGCGCTCGACTTCCTGCTCCAGGATAACGCCCGGGATAATCTCGTCGTTGATGGATATGGCCACGGCGACATCTTAACCGCGGATTCGGCATTCCGGTCAATCATGAACGCTTCGCCTGCATTCGATTCCCAAATTCATGGGTGGCGTAAAGGGGTGTCGAGGGGGAGGGGAATTCGAACGGTGGCTCGCAGCGCAGCCGGAGTTGCACGACGGATTCGCCTGGCGTAGATTTCATGCCCAACATGAGTCTGGCAACGTACCGAACGGGATGTGTGTTGATGTGCGCCCTGCTTGTACCCCTGACAGGCGGCGCCGGGACCCATGCCAAACGACTTGTTCGCGGCGTCGACAACTACGCATTCACGTACCGCGTCATCCTGCCGGAAATCAAGGGGGAGGGGCGTCTCTGGATTCCACTTGCCCGGCGGGATCGGTTCCAGGTCGTCACGCTGACAAAGCGCGACGTACCTGCGCGGGCCAGAGAGATCACCGATCGCGTGCATGGCAATCGTGTGCTCGTCGCGGATGTCGGGCCGACGAACAGCGGACAGGTCGTGACAATCGAGTATCGCGTCTCGCGACGGGAGAAGCCGATTCACCGGGCACGCAAGAAGCCACGAACGTACCTCAAGCCTCAGCGGCTTGTTCCGGAAGACGAACGATTCGACGTCATTGCCCAAGCGGTCGTCGCCGGCCTGGATGACAGGCTTGCTCAATGCCGTGCGCTCTACGACCATGTCCTGGGCCGCATGAAGTACGATCAGAGCGGAACCGGATGGGGTCGCGGCGATGCCATCTATGCCTGTGACGCCAAGACCGGCAACTGCACGGATTTTCACTCATATATTATCGCTCTTGCGCGCACGGTCGGCATTCCAGCCCGCTTCGCCATCGGAGCCACCATCCCGCCCGACCGGGACACGGGCGCGATCGGTGGTTATCATTGTTGGGCCGAGCTCTGGGCGAACGGGCAATGGATTCCCATGGATGTCAGTGAGGCGTCGAGACATCCCGATCTGAAGGACTATTATTTCGGCCACCACCCGGCTAACCGAATCGAATTCTCCGTGGGCCGCGACCTCAAATTGCGGCCCGCGCCCGAATCCGGGCCGCCTAATTACCTCATTTACCCGCTGCTCGAAATTGACGGCGAACCCACGGACACGAAGATCGCGTTCTCGTTCAAGCGGATCGGTGCGGGTGAGTAAGGCCGGGGTCCGCGCCCGACTTGATTTTAGCGCTTCCGCGGCGTAGTCTACGCGCAGGACTGAATCAAATGAGTGTCAAAGTAAGCATAGAATACTGTTCTGCTTGAAACTACGCGCCACGTGCCGTCGGTCTGACGGACAAGTTGCTCGTGCTCAAGCAAGATATTGGCTCACTCGAACTGATACCCTCCGATGGAGGCGTATTCGAGGTCGATGTCGATGGTGAAAATATATACTCGAAGCGACAGACGGGTGAATTCCCTGACTTCGATGCCATCGTCAAGGAAGTCCGCAGCCGCGTCTAACGCACCTGCGCCGGGCCCTGCGCCCGCGCCGCCTTTTCCCTTTTCAAATTCACACCTCCGGAGAGTGATGGGTGCCTGGTGGTCCCCGCGGTCTTCAAAACCGCTGTCGGTCCGTTTCGCGGACCGGGGTAGGTTCGATTCCTTCCCTCTCCGCTCACGATCATGAACGAATCCGCTCAACGTGCGATCCCGGGTGTCGATACCGTATTGGACGTGATCGGTGATCATGAGCTGCCACGCGCGATGGTTGTCGATATCGTTCGCGCGACTCTCGCGGAATTTCGCAAAGCCCCGGATCCACCCGCCCGCGATGAGATCATAGCCGCCGTTGCGGAGCGACTGGAACGGCGCGCCCGTACCCGCTTGCAGATGGTGATCAACGCCACGGGCGTTGTGGTGCACACCAACCTGGGGCGTGCACCGCTCGGCGCGGCGGCGGCGAGCGTCCTGCACGACGTCGCAACGGCGTACAACAATCTCGAACTGGACCTGGACAGCGGACGCCGCGGCTCGCGCGGCACCTACCTCGAACATTCCCTGGCCCTGCTGTGCAAGGCTGAAGCGGCGACCGTCGTGAACAACAACGCGGCGGCGCTGGTCCTGATTCTGCGTGTTCTCTGCGATGACTCCGCCCCTGAAGTCGTCATATCGCGCGGCGAACTTATTCAGATCGGCGGCGGCTTCCGGATCCCGGACATCCTCGAAAGTAGCGGTGCGACGCTGCGCGAGGTAGGAACAACCAATCAAACCACGATCGACGATTACGCCGGCGCGGTATCGGACCGGACGGCTATGATCCTCAAGGTGCACCGCAGTAATTTCTTTATGGAGGGTTTTGTCGAGTCACCGGCACGCCGTGAGTTGGCAGATCTCGCGCGCCGCAAGCGTGTGACCTTCGTCGAGGATCTGGGCAGCGGCGCCATTGTGGATACGGAGCAAGCGTACGGCCTTGACCACGAACCCACCCCGGCCGAAGTGCTCAAGGGGGGCGGGCATCTTGTATGCTTTAGTGGTGACAAGTTGCTCGGCGGCCCACAGGCCGGCATCATCGCCGGGCGGCGACGCCTGATCGCCAGGCTCAAGAAGGATCCGTTCTTTCGTGCTTTGCGTTGCGACAAGCTGATCATGGCGGCGATGGAGCGAACGGTGGACTCCTATCTTGCCGACGGCGCGACGGATCATGTGCCGGTGCTGCAAATGCTTGCGCAGGATCTCGATTCCCTGCGTTCTCGTGCGGCGGCGATTGTCAGCGTGCTTGCGGATTGCGGCGCTGAGATCGCCGTTGTCGAAGGGCATTCCCAGGTCGGCGGCGGGACCCTTCCTCGAGCAGAAATACCCTCGGTGGTTGTGGCGATCAAGCCACGCGACTGCTCCGCGCGCGAACTGGCTGAGCGTCTGCGTCACGGTCAACCACCCGTCATCGGAACCGTTGCCGGCGGCCGGCTGCGTCTCGACCTTCGTACCGTGTTCAATGACCAGGGGGACGCCCTCTGCGTGTCGCTACGGACGGCCCTTGACTGAATCACATAGCGTGTTGGAGGCGGCTGCGCACGAAGCGGGCGAGGTGCCCGCACAGCATCTGATTGTCGCGACGGCCGGCCACGTTGACCACGGCAAAAGTACGCTGGTGCAGGCGTTGACCGGCGTCGACCCCGATCGGCTTCCCGAGGAAAAGGCGCGTGGCCTGACGATCGAGCTGGGCTTCGCGCATCTTGAACTGCCGGCGCCGAACGGAACGGCTGCTTTCAGCGTTGGCATTGTTGACGTGCCGGGCCATGAAGATTTTGTGAAGAACATGGTCGCCGGTGTGGGTTCGATCGATGCCGCGCTCTTCGTCGTGGCGGCCGATGACGGATGGATGCCGCAGAGCGAGGAACATCTCGAAATTCTCCTGTACCTGGGTGTCGAACAGGCCGTCGTCGCGCTGACCAAGGTGGATATTGTACCGGAGGCCCGTCGCAGGGACCTGACAGACGATCTGCGCCGGCGCCTGGCGGATACGCCTTTCGCAAATGCCGCAATTGTTGCGACGAACGCGTCAGCGGGACAGGGGCTGGATGAACTCCGCACGGCACTGGCCGCGATGTTTGTCGATACGCCGGCACCGGAGGATATCGGCAAGCCGCGCCTTGCCGTTGATCGTGTTTTTACAATCGACGGTGCCGGAACTGTCGTCACGGGCACACTGTCGGGGGGGCATCTGCCGGAGGGGCAGGCCGTGTTGATACAGCCCGGTGGCCGCAAGTCTCGCGTGCGTGCGATCCAGTCGCATAATCGTGGGGTCGAGGATCTGGCGCCGGGTACGCGCGCCGCGTTGAATCTCGCCGACGTGATGCCGGGCCGCGATATTCATCGCGGTGACGTCGTTGCGACCGCAGCCTGCGGTAAGCCAGGCTTCACGGTCGACGTTCACCTGACGGTATCGGAGCGCATGATCGATCTGGAGCGAAGCGACCTGCGTCCACTCCGCGACGATACGCGCGTGCGTATCCATCACGGTAGTGGCAACGTGTCGGCGCGGCTCTACCTGTTATCAGCGAAAGAATTACTGCCGGGCGACACCGCCGTCGCCCAGTTGCGCCTTGAGGAGCCGATGCTTGCTTGTGTCGGTGATCGATTCATTGTTCGCGACTGCGCGGAGCGCATGACACTTGCCGGTGGGCAGATTCTCGACGCGGCGGCACGCCGGACCGGGCTACGGGCCGCAGAGCGCCGGGCCGGGCTTGAAAAACTCGTGGAGGCCGGCGGCGATATTGGTGCGCATGTCGCCTTCGAAGTGGCGAAAGCAGGTGCTATCCGCGCGGACGACCTCTTGACCACATCGCGCTTCGCGCGTGCGGCGTTGACGGCCGCGACCGAACGCCTGCGTGATGCCGGTGCCATCCTGGCGAAAGATGGTTGGTATGTCGCGGCGGCGGTCTGGGCCCGTGCGCTCGAGGTCGCGAGCGGAGCGGTTGATCAATTTCACGCGGCGCACGCTGAATTGAAAGGTATTGATCTCAGCCGGCTGCGTGCGCATGTGAAGCCCGCGCTGCCGGACGAGGCTCTTTTTGAGGTGCTTGTTGCGGACCTGTGTGCATCCGGCTTCGACCAGGGCGGAAGCGTGCTCCGGCGTTCGAGCCACGAGGTGCGCGTGCCGGGACATCTGAAGGATGGCGTTGACCGTCTATCCGGTACGCTCGCGCGTGCGGCGTTCGATCCGCCGGCCCGCAAGGAGTTGGTCAGGGACAAGACCGACGAGCAAGCGTTGCGCTATCTGCTCGAAGTGGGCGAGGCCATCCTGGTCAGCGCCGAATTGCCGATGGGGTCGTCGGCGTATCGTGATGCGATCGAGCGAATCGAAGCGCACATCCGCGCGAACGGGCCGGCGACGGTCAGCGACCTGCGGACGGCATTGAATTCCAGTCGACGCGTCATGGTGCCGTTGCTCGAGCGACTCGACAGCGATGGCGTCACCGTGCGTGATGGTGACAAACGTAAATTGCGCAAGGCATGATGCGGTCGGGATAACCCTATGCGCGCGCAAACAGCAAAGATCGAACGCGACATCGTCCTGCTTGGCGCGGGAAATGCACACCTGCAGGTTGTGAAATGGTGGGGGATGCGGCCGATCGATGGCGCGCGCCTCGCCCTGGTCAACAGGGCGTCGACGATGCCCTATTCCGGCATGCTGCCGGGTTGCATCAGTCGGACGTATCGACGCGAAGAGATCACCGTCGATTTGGCGCGTCTCTGCGCGGTGAGCGGTGTCACGTTTATTGAGGCTGAAGCCGAACGCGTCGACGTCGAGCATAAGGAAATCCATCTTCGGGGTCGCGTGCCGCTGCGCTACGACGTGCTCGGCATGAATATCGGCTCCCGGCCGGCTGCGCCGGAGAGCCCGATTCCCCCCGACAAACTGCTGTTGCTGAAGCCGCTGGAAACATTGATGGAGCGGATCGAGGCGTTGGACACGCGGATCGACGGGACGGAAGAGAAGTTTCACATTGTCTTTGCGGGCGGCGGTGCGTCGGCGCTGGAGGTCTGCCTGGCCCTGCGTGCGCGCTACGCGGAGAAGAAAAACCTGACGTACAGCATGGTGGTCGGCGGGGAGCGCATCTTGCCGCGATCGTCGGTTTCGGTGTCCGCGCACGCCGCGGACGCGCTCGACAAGGCCAACGTCGGCATACGCAGCCATGTCATGGTGAGCACGGCCGATGAAAACATGCTGCATCTTTCGGACGGGGATATGTTGCGCTACGACCTCTGTGTCTGGGCCACGTCGGCGGCACCGCTGCCGCTCGTGGCTGCGTCGGGCTTCGCTGTCGATTGTCGCGGCTTTGTGCGGGCGCACGATACCTTGCAAACCCTGACACATGCGGATGTGTTCGCCGTGGGCGATTGCGTCTCGTTGGCATCGCATCCCACGCTGCCCAAGGCGGGTGTGTTTGCCGTGCGCGAGGGGCCGGTTCTCTGGGACAATCTGCAGGCCCACCTGTCCGGCGAGGACCTGCGCCCCTATCGACCACAAAAGTTTTACCTCTTTCTTCTGAACACCTCGGACGGGAAATCGATCATGAGTTACGGTCCCTGGGCGGCAAGCGGGAAGTGGGTGTTCGGCTGGAAGGACTTCATCGACCGTAACTGGACGCGAAAGTTTCTGGGCGCCTACGCGGATCCGATGCCGATGGACGAGGAACGTTGCGGCGGTTGCGGCGCCAAGGTGGGAGGGGAAATTTTGCAGCGCGTGTTGGACCGTCTCGACGTCGAGAGTCATCCGAAGGTCATCGCCGGTGTCGCCGCCGGGGAAGACGCGGCCGTACAGCAATTGCCGGACGGCCGCGTGGAAATACAGTCGGTCGATTTTTTTCGGGCCTTTATCGGCGATGCGTATCTCTTCGGGCGTATCGCGGCGATTAATGCGTTGAGCGACCTGTATGCCATGAACGCCGAACCCTTTTCTGCTCTAGCGACGGTGACGCTACCGTATGCGGCGCCGGGCGTGCGGGAGGGACAGCTTTACCAAGTGTTGTCCGGCGCGTTGACGAGCTTCCGGGAGCATGGCGTCACGTTGACCGGCGGACACACGTCGGAGAGTGGAGATTTCCAGATCGGATTCACGGTTACGGGTTACGCCGAGCCCACGCGGCTTTTCCGAAAGAACGCTCTGCGGGCCGGGGACGTGTTACTCCTGACGAAACCGCTTGGCACCGGGGCCCTGCTGCGAGCGGCGATGATGGGACAGTGTTCGGCCGCAAACTATGGGCCTCTTCTGGCGGGCATGCAGGTCTCCAATCGCGCCGCGGCCGAAGTCTTCGCGCAGCACGGGGTGCGGGCTTGTACGGACGTCACCGGATTCGGCCTGGCGGGTCATTTGCTCGAAATGTTGGACGCGAGTCGCATGTCGGCTGAGTTGCGAGAAAACACGGTTGTGCGATACCCGGGCTTTGATGAGGTCGCCGGCGAGAACGGCACGGGCGAACCCATACGGAGTACGCTGCACGACGATAACGCCTGGGTGCGCGATCGAGTGGTGCCCCGAACGGACGAGTTGCCGCCCTGGCTGTTTGATCCGCAGACCGCAGGCGGGTTGCTGGCGGGCGTTTCTCCCGATGATGCGGAGTGCCTTCGCGACGCGCTACAGGAGGCCGGGTATGCGGATGCGGTGTGTATCGGCACCGTCCGGGACACCGGCGACGAGCCCACTATTCACCTGACCTGATCAGATCTGCATCGATGTGCGATTAGTTGCGCCAGTCGCCGACTTGCCAGTTTAGATGCCAGCGCGATTCGGGTGGTGGTGGTTCGGAGTCTGGGGAGAACGGCCGCATCGATTGGAATTCGGGCAATACCGGTTTGATTGCTTCGGCCCAGCATTGCTCCACCTCATCGAAGCTACGTAGTCGCGAGGTTACGTCGGGATCGAAAGCGGCCAGCAGTTCGTCCTTCTTCCGCGCGAGCCAGGCCACCTCGTCCGCCACCATTTGTTCGCCGGCTGCCTGATCCGACTCGCCCGCGCTGCGCCCCATGGCGAAGAGGGGAAATTCCGGGTTCGCGGGAATGCGTTCGATCTCGATGCAATCCGGCTCCAGGGCCCATAGCAGTGAGGTCTCAACCTTGCCCGCGTGGTCGGCGGTGCTGCCGTCGCCCTTGAACCCGGGATGGTTGGCTTCGAAGTCGGGCAGTCCGTACAAGCGCACGCGCACGTAGGGCTGCACCAATTCTACGAAGTGCTGTAGATCCTCCCAGTTGGGCCCGTAGTGACCGGTCAGAAGGATGGCCGCATGAAACTCTAACATCTCGGCGGTGCGAATGTGGTAGAGCACATTCTTGAAGTGTTGCCATGGCGGCAACGCTGACAGCCAGGGCCGCACGTCGCCGACATTTTCGTGGGCCCAGACCGCATAGCCCGCGAGCTCGTGGATGTGCCAGTAGTCCGGTGGGGCAACAATGCCTCCGTGTTCGCGGGCCAGCCGAAGCAGGATGCCATGCGCCTTAAGCGCATCCAGCCCCAGCGCGGCATGGGGTCCATGTGGCTCACACAGGCCGTACGGGAAATACACCGCCGGGCAAGCCGCAAAGGCGGTTTCCAGTTGATGTGGAAGCATGCGTTCCCAGCGTACCTCGGATGAGTCCATCTCCCGTGATGAAGCGCGCCGTTACCTCAATGCGCGCAGTGCCTTGCGATAGTAGCCCAGCGTGACGCGAATCTCGCTGCGACGATTACGGGCCATCCAGAGCTTTTCGAATCGCCGCATCAACGCTGTCATTTCTTTCCCCAGCTCCTTGCGCCGTGCTTTCGAATCGCGTCCACCGGGTCCCAGGATCGACAGTTTCTTTGCCGCGTGAGCCAGCGTATCGACCGCGAAGATCCAATAGGGCAGGACACCGAGCGGATCGACGCCCTTCTTCTTACTCTGCGCTTCGAGCGTCTTGCGGATTTGCCGTAACTGCGTCAGCGTCGCGCGGCCGAAAGCGGCGTCGAAGCGCATTCTCACGGTTCGAATCTTGTTGCCTTTGGAAATGCTGTAGTCGGCCGGCTTCGCCAGGTTAAGAACCTCGTCGCCGGGGCAGGCGAAATAGACATGGCGCCAGGTGCTCTGGTAGCCCCACCCGCCGGTCTGCGCAACGTCGCCCAGGGCCGTCACGGCATCAGCGAACGATTTGTCCTCGGCATTGAAGAAGAGCTTCACGAACCGCGATGTGAAGCTGCGTGTAGCGGCCTTGGTGTTCCAGGCTTGTTCAGCGCCGAAGAGATAACCGTGCCACGAATACTCCATGAAGTTGTAGTGACCGCCGTCACCCCAGTCCGTGTTCAAGAATCCCAGTGCGCCGTACTTGTGGCCCGCTGCGGCGAATCCGGCGATGTTGGCCATGGCTTCGGGAAGGCGGTTAAAAAGGGTGACCCAGCCGGAGGTGCCCGGACAGGCGTAGAACGGAAGTCCGGCCGCTTTAAAGTCCTTGATGCGATCGAAGGGGTGATTGTGCGCGTAGCCCCAGTCCAGCACTGTTACGTCGGAGGGGATGTCTTTGATCAAATCGGGATAGTCACGAATGATGTCACCCCAGAATTGCACTTTCTTGCCGTATTTCAGGGCGAGGCGGCGCACTTTCTTGATGTGATTGAGATAGACGACACCCTTGCCCTTCTTCTTGCACATCGCATGGCTCTGCCCCATGCCCAGATCCCACGTCTCATCGCAACAGATGTTAAATCGCTTCGATCTGAAGAGGGGCAGGAACTCGGCGAACAGGCTGTCAAGAAACGGGTAGATATCGGGAACGGCGGGAGAGAGGGTCCAGCCGCGAAGATTGAAGTTGCTCGTCAACGGATTGTTTTCGACCAGCTTGCCGACGCCCAGATCCTCCGCCATGTAATGATACTCCGGCCACTTGAGAATGGTTGCCATGTGTCCGAAGCTGGCCAACGAGGGAACGAGCTCGATGCCAAGTTCGGCGCAATAGGCATCTAGTTCCAGGACGTCCTCGGCCGACAGCGGCGACGCTCCCGTTCCAATCTTTGGGTGTCCACGGAACGCGAAGGTGTGCTCAACGTAGAGCTGGATGTGATTGATTTTGTAGCGTGCCAGCTCCGTGGCAAGCTCCATCAAGCGCGCGAGTGTCGGCACCCGCCCGCGGCAGATATCGTAGTAAACACCACGATCGGCAAAGTCGGGCCAGTCGTCGATACGCATGCAGGGCAACCGATCGCCGTTCTGCTCGACGATCTGGCGCAGGGTTTGCACCCCGTATTGTACGGCAGCGGGTGAGTGCCCGCTGATGGCGATTCCCTTGGCGCCGATTCGAAGCCGGTAGCCATCGGGCTTTAGCCTGGGATTCAACGAAAGGGTTAGTGTGTCTTTGACCTTGTTGACACTCACGCTAATCGTCGCGTGCCGCAGGAACTCGCGGGCAACGTCGGCAGCAGCGTGCAGGGTTTGATCGTTAATGCCGATGCTGGGCGCGCGCGGCATCGCGAGCGCACCGGTTTCGCGGGTCAGTTTTTTCGGCTCAGGAATCAGTGCAAGCGCCATGAAATCGTTATCCGCTAGTTTCGATGTTCGAAGTGATTTGTGCGAAACACTGCAATACCCAAAGCGGCAAAGATAGCAAGCGAAACCAACGAGAGGCAGCGGCCGAGTGCATAGCCCGGCGGCTCGTAGCGGAGCGTCAGGCGATGTTGCCCTTTGGGCAGGGCTATCGCGCGCAGCACATAGTTCGCCGGCACGACCGGGTGGTGTCCGGTCTCAGATCTCGCCGACCAACCGGTCGCAAAGCCGTCGGTGATGACGAGGAGGCCGTTTGCACTGAGGTCGATCTCGATCACGAGATGGTCGGTGCTCTGTTCCACGATGGTAACCGTCTCTGGACCGGTTGCCGCCTGCGGAAGGATGAGCGGTTCCTGCTCAAGGATGATGGGGTGACCGTGCGGATTGCTTAACCCGGGCAGGGCGGCAAAGATGTCGTCGCGCGACGTGATCACCTTGTGGCGGTGGGCGAGGAAGGCTTGCGGGAAGGGCGCGGATCCCGCTCCGCGCGCGCGCAGCATCGCGAACAGGGGAGGGATGTGCTGAAACGCGAGCTGTTCCCTTATGCGGTCCGGATCCCGGCCCTGGGTATGCGCCACGATTTCGGCATATCGACGCGTGATTCCCGGATCGTATCCGGTGATCGAGAGTGCGCCGGATGTCATGGGTGCGTTGGGATTGTTCTGATTGAAAATACGATCGGCACCCAGTTGACGCACGACCGGGGTCGTTATCGGTGGCGCGGCCGAAAAGACCGGTCGATTAACACGTGCAAAAACGAGAAGTTCAAGCGCGATGATAAGCGGCAGCGCGGCGTAGACACGCGTGCGGCCGCTTCGGAGAATGACGGCAACGGCACCGGCGGTAATCGCGGCCAGCATGAGGCCGATGCCCGCCGTGTGAGCGGTTGTCCGGACGACATCGGGTGATCGGTACCACGCGACGGGGTGATAGACCTCACCCGTGTCGAAGGTGCCGAGCAGGGCCTGGGCCCACCACCCACGCGGCGACGCGCCCAGGGTGTAGATGAGCCCGCCGGCGAGACCGAGCGTGATGGCAGCAACGACCATCGTGCGTGTCACGACGGCGGGTACGCGACCGCCTTGCATCAGGTGTGACAGGCCGCCGGCGGCGAGAAGAATCACGAAGACGATGGCAGGCAGGGTGAACTTCGAAGCGCCGCGAAAGACGTCGAACCCGGGTAGGGCGTCGCGCAGTGCCGGATAGAGCGGTGTGCGATGCCCGAGGGCGAGCAGCAACAGGGTGCCGATCATGCTGAGCGCGATCCATCGCGACCGTCGCTCGATCACGACCGAGCCAAGGAGGGCCAGGCTCAGGCCGCTGACACTGAAGAAGAGCGACATCTCCCAATAGTAGGAGCGGCCCCAGTAGTCGGCACCGGTGTCGAAGAAGTGGGGCGCAAGCATCGTCAGCAGGTTCTCGGGCGCGAAGGAGAACAACCGCGTTGCGGGTTCGGTCAGGCCGCTGCCGCGTACGTTTTCGGCGATAGCCATCATGCCTGGCAGGAGTTGGACTGCCGCAAGCAGGGCGCCGAACAGGTACATCGTCACGACAAGTGCAGCACTGCGCAGGGCAACGGGATGTCTGATCGTTTGCACGATCGAGTAGCCCGTGACGGCGACGGCAGTGTAGTAGACGTACTGTGGATGTCCGGCCAGGATCTGGAGACTGACGGCGGCTGCGCCCAGAAGGACCGGTTTCGCGCCAGCGGTCCACCGTGCTGAGGGGTCGGGGGTTCGGTCGAAGGCGCGATCGACAGCGCAGAATATCAAGGGGACCCAGACCATGCTGCAGAGATTCGGAAGGTGCCCGGCATAGACATGCAGATAGTGTGGTCCGCAGAACATGAACATCGCACCTGCCGCAAAAGACGCCAGTGGATGTAGGCCGCGTGCGTTGGCCCAGTGGCACATAAACAGGCCGGCCAGCCAGATGTGCAGTGCGATCGAGACGTTGACCGCCGTCGGAAGCGGAAGAAGCATGAAGATCCAGTTCAGCGGATAGAACAGCGCCGATTGAAAGCCTGTCATGAACGGCGTGCCGGAATAGATGTGCGGATTCCAGAGCGGCAGGTTCCCGTTGCGCAACTCGGAGAAGCCGAACTGACGCCAGTGCACGAACTGCGTTTGGAGATCCGTGCCGGGCGCGGAGAGAATCCG
>CAJWTS010000074.1 GCA_913047795.1 uncultured Verrucomicrobiota bacterium
ATGCATGCGCGACTTTCTGGTGATCCATAAATCCCACACGTGGATCATGTGCAGCCTGGCGGTTATCGACCAGATCCTGTATTTCCTGGGCCACGGCCGCTTTCAATCGACCGGCCACGCCTCCAATACTCGCGGCGCGGACATAATTGCTCCCCGCTTGACTCCAGCCACCGGCAACGGCCATGATCCCTCTCCGCGAAACAGCTGAGGCATCCCCTTACCCATTCACCAGAGCCCACGATTGACGATGAGCACACTCAAGGGAGTTATATTCGACATGGACGGTGTCTTGCTCGATTCCGAGCAGTTCATCTGCGATGCCGCGATCCTGATGTTTCGCGAGCAGGGGCTCGAGGTTCACCCGGAGGACTTCATCCCATTCGTAGGATCGGGTGAAGAGCGCTATCTCGGCGGTGTCGCTGAAAGTTACGAATTCCCCTTTGATCTCGAGCGGGATAAGGCGCGCACGTACGAGCTCTACGACGGACTGGTGCAGGGCAATATCCTGCCGCTACCGGGCGTTGCCGAATTTCTTCAAGAATGCGATCAGCGCCAGTTGCGTATGGCACTCGCAACCAGTGCCGACCGCATCAAGATGGAGATCAATCTTCGTGAGATTGAAATTCCGCCTTCGACCTTCGCCGTTTGCTTGACCGGCTCCGACGTGACCAACAAAAAACCCGACCCCGAGATTTTCCGGACAGCCGCCGCGAAACTGGGATTTCGCCCTGCGGAGTGCCTTGTCATCGAGGACGCGATCAATGGTGTGCGCGCGGCCAGGGCCGCCGGGGCACGTTGCCTGGGGCTCACCACCAGCTTCACCGACGAGGATTTACAGCTTGCCGGTGCCCACTGGACCGCGGCCAACCTGGCCGAAGCCCCGCCCGAGGCTTTGGACTGGTAGGCGTTGCAATGAAGTACGCACACGATGTCGATGTCGCGATTATTGGTGCCGGGTCCGGCGGCCTGTCCGCCTGGCACGAAATCAAGAAGGTCTCCGACAATGTTGTTGTCATCAACGAAGGCGCCTACGGCACAACCTGTGCACGGGTCGGCTGCATGCCCTCCAAGGTCTTGATCCAGGTCGCGAACGACTTTCATCGCCGCCACAAACTTGCCGCCGAAGGCATAACGGACGGGACCGCGCTGCGCGTCAACCGCCGAGAGGCGATGGCATTCGTGCGCGGGCTACGCGATCGCTTTGTTCGATCGGCCATGACGGCTGTCGAGCAGATCGGGGACCGCAATATCAGCGGCCGTGCCGTGCTGACCGGGCCCAATACCCTCGAAGTCAATGGGCACCCGATACGCGCGCGTCGTATCGTGCTGGCAACCGGATCGACCCCGATCATTCCAGAAGCCTGGCGCACTTTCGAGGACCGTGTCCTGACCAGCGATACCATCTTCGAGCAGGAGGACTTCCCCGAACGACTCGCCGTCATGGGGGCTGGCATCATCGCGATCGAGCTCGGGCAGGCGCTCAGCCGCCTGGGTATCCGCGTAACGGCCCTGGGGCGCTCAGGACGAATCGGCGGCCTAAGCGATCCGGACATAAATGCTTACGCAGTGGAAACGATGCGTCGTGAATTCGAACTAAACTTCACGCATACGAGCAAGGTAACGGCTAACGACGACGGGACGCTGCATGTGGCCTGGGGCGATGAGTCGGTGACAGTCGATCGCGTGCTCGCCGCGATGGGTCGGCGACCCAACGTGCACGGGATCGGACTCGAGCAACTCGACGTGCCCTTCGACAGCGACGGCATCCCGGCCTACAACCGCCAGACCATGCAGATCGGGAACCTGCCCATATTTATTAGCGGCGACGTCACCAACGAATTGCCAGTGCTGCACGAGGCCTCCGACGAAGGACGGATTGCGGGCTACAACAGCGTACATGAGCCCCCCATTGCTTTCCAACGGCGCACCCCGTTGGGCGTTACGTTTTGCGAGCCCAACCTGGCCGTGTGCGGGCGCTCTCATAAGGAACTGGAGGGTGTCGACTTTCATACCGGAGAAGTCTCATTCGAGGGCCAGGGCCGTTCCATCGTAATGTCCAAGGACCGCGGCCTGCTACACGTTTACGGTGAAGCCATAACGGGCCGACTGTTGGGCGCTGAGCTAATGGCACCAGCCGGCGAACACCTGGCGCATCTGCTCGCCTGGGCCATACATCAGAAAATGACTGTCTTCGACGCGCTCAGTATGCCGTTCTATCACCCCGTCGTGGAGGAAGGGCTTCGAACGGCATTGCGCGACCTTGCGGGCCGGGTCGACCCCAACCGGGCGGGACTCGAGATTCCGCAGGCAAGCTCGTGAACGCCCCTGAACATCGCTGCGGAACCGTTGTCGTGGTCGGCCGGGCAAACGTCGGAAAGTCGACACTGCTCAACCGAATTCTGGGCGAAAAAGTCAGCATCGTCAGCCCGGTCGCCCAGACAACGCGCAATATTGTTCGCGGTGTCTGCACCGAAACGCGCGGCCAGATCGTTTTCCTCGATACGCCGGGCATGCACCGTGCAATCGGCAACCTCGGCCGCATCATGAACAAGATGGCCCGCGGCGCGATCGGCAACGCCGATCTCGTACTCCTCGTGCTCGACGGAGCGGCTCGGCCCTTCGTTGAGGATGACGGGTGGATGCGGCGCCTGATCAAGCATGATATTCCCTGGATGGTCGCGGTCAACAAAAACGACGAGACCGGGTTCTCGTCGGAAGCCTACCGTGTGATGGAGAACGAGATTCGCACCGAACTCGATTCCACAGAGCGGGCGACCTGGCTCGAGATTTCCGCGGCGAGCGGGGCGTCCGTGGACGAGTTGATCGCCGTCCTATTCGCCCAGTTGCCGGAAGCGCCTCCCCTTTTCGACGAGGACATGCTGACCGACTACCCCCGCAAACTTGCGATCGCCGACTTCATACGCGAAAAACTCTTCACCGTGCTTCACGAAGAGTTGCCGCATGCCATTGCAGTCCACGTGGAAAAACTTGAAGAAGGCGAAAAGCAATGGGGTATCGAGGCTGAAATCTACGTGAACCAATCGAGCCAGAAAGGCATCGTAATTGGTCACAAGGGCCGCCTGATAAGAACGATTCAACGCCAGGCCGAAATTGAGCTTGCCGAGGTCTACGACGTCGCGATCGACCTCAAGCTCTGGGTCAAGGTCCACAAGGGCTGGGACAAGAATTTCTGGTTGCTGCGTAAACTCGGCTACGCGTAGTTACCGGGTCACGACCATTCGACCGGCGCCTGGCGCAGCGCCTCGTACACGACGATCGAGACTGCGTTGGAGACATTCAGCGAACGCACGGCGTCACGACGCATCGGAATGTTGTAGACGGCCTCCCGGTTCGCGACCAGCAGCGGGTCCGGAAGCCCCCGCGATTCACTGCCAAAAACCAACGCGTCGCCCGGTCGGTAATCAGCTGCTGTATAAGGGCGCTCTCCTTTCGTACTGAAATACAACATGCGTATGGACGAAAAATGCAAATGCATGGCCTCCATCGATACGTGGCGGAAAAGGGACACCTCGTCCCAATAATCAAGGCCCGCACGTTTCAGCTTCGCATCCGTCAACTGAAACCCGAGGGGCCCCACCAGGTGCAGTTCGGTACCGGTCGCTGCGCAGAGCCTTGCGATATTACCGGCATTCTGTGGTATATCCGGTTCCACCAGGACCACCCGAAAGGCTTCCCGGGCCGCGGCCCCACTCTCATTTGTCGACCCATTAGCCATGCAGCAACCTTCCGAACAACGCCATATAACTCAGCAAATATCGAAAACGCTCATTAACACTTGCCGCCGCGATACCCCTCTGGCATAATCCATCATAGCCGTGTTTGCGGCAACCTCGGATTGAGGTCGGACTCAAAGTTCGGAAAAGCGATGACCAAGTGGGAATACACACAACGTACGATAACCCTCTCGCCGGAACGCGTGCGGCACAAAGGTTATTTCCGAAAGTTCGATACGGCTAAGAAAGCCCACTCGACGAGCATCGACGAACTCCAGGCGCTGGGTGAAAAAGGTTGGGAACTGGTCTCCGTCTTACCGTCCGCCTCGTTGGGATCCGAAACAACCGCGGAATCGGCACTGGCCATTTTCAAGCGTCCGGTCGTGACCGATCCGGATGCCGGCGAGCGCGACGATCGCGGTTATGGACCAATCCTGCTGACGGGTTCAGGCTGATTCTACGCCCATTGTTGAGAATACGTTAATTCTCCGCACTGAGCTATCCATGCCTGCCCTGCTAACACGCACCCATTTCCCGCCTCGTTAAGCACACCGCATGGCAAGGGTCATCTCGCTGCCACTCAATTCTGTGAGACTCGACCTCGTTTGTGTCTTCCCGTGTTGTCCTCTCGCCGAACCCTCGGCATTCGTACGCTCATCGAATTGCCGTCGCAATACGCGGATACGCGAACGTATTTCCTGAGCTTTTCTACTGCTACTCATGCCTGACATCCCTGGTTGAGGTTCAGCCCTTTCGGGTTCACTGCTACGCGACCGATTATCGCGAAGTGTGAGCGCATAGAGGAGCAGGAACTATTCCACTCTCGCAGCAAGAGGCGATTACGCCGAACGATGGTTCGCCCGTCAGTGAGCCAAGGCGTCGCCAAGGACCCGCATGATCCAGTAGAACGGCTTCATGATAATACGACTAAACGGCAGCAAGCCGAAACTCGCCAGAACGAGCAGGCCGACGCCGACAGCGGCAACGATGACAGCCATCTCCAGCTTTCGCCCCTGCCCGGAAACGGCATGCTGGCGGACCTGTTCCTTGATCGTGCTCAACGAGGGATGGGCTCCGAAAGCCCCGCCCGGTGGAGTACTCAGGATTTCGCCGCTAAGATGCGCCGCAATACACTCCGCCGCGCCGCCCAGTAAAGGCGTACGTGCGATATGCCCCCCAGCCTGGCTAACGTGGCGCAATGCGCGCGTCGTCGCATTCGCCGGGCAACCGGTTAAGGTCCCTACCGATTCGTTCATCAGGCTACGATCATGCAACCCTGCGCCAATGACGAGCGTCTCCTGTGGCGAGATACCCCGGGCGATCTGAACTTCAGCGACGGCGACCACCTTGTCGAGGGACGAGATACGTGCTTCGACAACGTTCCGATCTTCATCCACCTGGATCAACGGCTCGTCGATCGTCTCCTCACGCATAAATGCGGCGACATCGTGCGCGACGCTGTCATCCGATACCATGATATCGAGCCGATGAGCGCGAACGCGCAATGCCCGAACATGGGGAAAATGATTGTTCACAAGCTTGGCAATGCGCCTCAGTTCGTAGGGCAGGCTGATCCGACACCAAAGCCCTCGCAGGAATGCGCGTGAAGTTAACCAAAGATCGAAAATGAGCCGATCACCGATCGCTCGATATACCAGTTGATTCGACAAAACGGCAAACTCCGGACGCAGGTCGTAGCTCGAAAACGTCCTGTAAGGTGGCTGGAAGAGCCTCCGGGACCGTCCTGAACAGACAATCCATATGGCTCCGCGATCACGAAGCTGCTTGAGCTGAACCGCGAAGAGTTCGTACTGTTCCGGCGTAACGGAAGAGCCGTAAAGCGTTCCGTCGAATTCGGTCGCCAGCAACCGTATTTGCTTATCCGTACTCAGAGCGACCCCAGTATCGGTCTCCCCTTCGTTGATCTCAGGGCCAACCTCGTTCATAATGCCACTCTCGCCATGAAAACCGAAAACACCATGTTAGCTGGATTTGTTGAGCGCGTCCAGCGGACTGTCGCCGTCGCCCGATCCGAACGGCCCTTATCCGAACTGAATCGAATGATACGCGACGCCCCCGATCGGCGCGCCTTCGGCGACGCGATCGCCTCCGGCTTCGGGCTGATTGCAGAGATCAAGACCCGCTCCCCTAGCCAGGGGGATATGCGCGCCGTGAATGTTGCCGATGCACCGGGTGCGTATACCGACTCGACGATCGTGCATGCTCTATCCGTACTGACAAACGGTCCCGATTTCGGCATGTCGATCGAGCGACTGCTCGACGTGAAATCGGCCACAACAAAGCCCGTTCTCCGCAAGGAGTTCATGGTTGACCCCTATCAACTACACGAGGCGCGCGCTTTCGGCGCGGATGCTGTTCTACTCATGACACAGGTGCTCGACTCCCAAGCCCTTCAACGACTGTTTGATACCGCATGCGATCTCGACCTTGAGGTCCTGGTTGAATGCCACAGTCCGGACGATATTAGTCGATGCCCCGCCGGCACCCGCATCTACGGATTGAACAGCCGCCAGATGTTGACCGGCAGGCGGGAATATGACGCTGCAAAAGCGGATCGTGAGACAACGGCGACTCGAAGAGATTTCACCACCGATCCGAGTATATTCAAAAATATCGAACAATTACCGTCCGACGTGCTCAAAGTAGCCGAAAGCGGTTTGCGGCCGGACAATCTGCACCTCGTCACCGAGCTCGGCTTCAACGCAGCCCTGGTAGGCTCCGATCTGCTCCTGCATCCGGACGGCGTCGTAGCTGCGCTCAAAGAATTCGAATCCGTAATGATCAACCTGCTCGGCTGATCCGGCCAGCGCGCTGACCGACTGCGATTAGCCTCTGATCTGACCGAATATACGACACCTCGCGGGCCGTCGAATCCAGTGCCGTGACGTCGGCGGCTGAGTTTCGACCATAGCCCCGCACTTTATGACGACATAAATCAGGGGACCCTGATTTATGCCTGCGAAATTCCTGATCTAGAGATCTCGTACTGAAATTATTTTCATTAATGACTTTTGCTGGGTATTTCCGGGGCAAAAAGCGTCAACCAACGGATACCGTAACGGAACCTTTACAAGCCTTCACAAGACCATGACATGGCTTAACATTATCTTAATATCCGCGAACGTTGATCCGCGAGACAATCGGCCGGGTTGGGCCGTGTCATTCAGTTCCGGTCGTGGACGGCCGGATATCTCTGGGTAAATATCACCTAAACCGTCAGGGCTCACGTTCGCCTTTACAGATGCGGCCGCCTACGGCCCGTATTCCCGAATCGAATCAAGAGTCGGGATACTCGCTCTCGATCTTCAACTTGCGCGTCCGGAGTTGGTCCAAGCCACGTTGCCGATTCGACCCACCCTTCTCAGGTACTAGCCGGATCGGCGCGATGTCGGCCTGCGACAAGAAATTCATTAGCCATCACGCCAAGACTGGCACGGTCTCTGCAATTAGCAGGGCCTCGATGGGAACGCAGTATCCAGTGTCTGAGAACTTGTAATTACGGAGAATGCATCAATGCGATTAACCGGAAGAATCTGGCGGTCATTGTGGATATTCGCGGTGGTAGCCTCGGCAGTAGGCGTTATCACGGTCACTAATAACGACCGAATCGGCCACTGGCTTGGTCAAGAACGACCGACCCCCGCCAATGACGGTGTCTACGACAACGTACCTGATCCTACGAGCTATGGTATAGCCACGGAACAGCCGATCTCTGATCCCACAAACTCTTCCGCATCGCCCGCCGACTCGCGAACTCCTCGCCCTCGATCGGCAGATGATACCGAGGCCGAAGAAGAGAAAGTTGCCCCGGAGGAGGTCGCCGTCCCCACGACAGTGGATGCCATCAATCGCCTGGTCGAGCGTTCTGAAGTGATCAAGCAACGCGAAGTCGTCGATCCGCACAGCGGCGCTATCACAAGGTCTCTCCTGCTTCGCTCTCCGTTAAAGTACCAGAATATCCTGGTCGAAGAATCACTGACGGCGGACGGTGAGCGCCACTCCTCCCGCGCCATGGTGGCGGATCATATCATGGTAACTTTCGAGCGCGGAACGGAACATGAACTGATCGACCTCAACACCGCGCGGGGCGCGGAAATTCGGCATGCGATACCACGCACCGAAATTCGTGTGATCGGATTTCCGACGGCCGATTTTGACACGATCGACGTAGCACTCGCTGCCTATCGCCACGCCAAAGGCGTGCTTGTGGCGGAGCCAGACTACCTTCAGTTCGCGGACGCAACGCCGAACGATCCAGACTACGACTCACTCTGGGGCATGAACAATGGCAACGACATCGACATTGACGCGCCCGAAGCATGGGATCTCTCAACCGGAAGCGCCGACGTCAAGGTCTGCGTCATTGATACCGGGATCGACTACAACCACGAGGACCTTGCCGCCAACGCCTGGGTCAATCCCGGAGAAACGCCGGGCAACAACATCGACGACGACAACAACGGTTATGTCGACGATATCTACGGATACGATTTCGTGAACAACGACGGTGATCCGATGGACGATCACGGGCATGGCACACATTGCTCGGGCACAATCGGCGGCGTCGGCAACAATGGCGTTGGTGTTGCGGGGGTCAACTGGACTGTCCGCATTGCGGGCGCAAAATTCCTGGATAGCGATGGATACGGATATACATCAGACGCGATCGCAGCCGTCTACTGGGCTACGGGACTCGGATTCGAACTGACGTCCAACTCCTGGGGCGGCGGCGGATTCTCGCAGAGCATGAAAAACGCAATCGATGACGCCGACGCCAACGGCTACCTGTTCATCGCCGCGGCGGGAAACAACAGCTCCGACAACGACAGCTCCCCGCACTACCCCTCTTCGCACACCTCCGCGAATCTAATCGCCGTGGCATCGACGACATCGAGCGACGACATGTCCTGGTTTTCGAACTGGGGCGCCACGTCCGTCGATCTGGCGGCCCCCGGCTCCAGCATTTTGAGCACACTGCCGGGCAATTCGTACGGGTCGTTGTCCGGTACGTCGATGGCCACCCCGCATGTGGCGGGCGCCTGTGCCTTATTGAAAGCGCACAGTCCTTCCATGACGCATACCGCGATCCGCGACGCGATCCTTTCCACCGTCGTTCCCATCTCTGCGCTGTCCGGAATCACGGTTACGGGTGGCCGTCTCAACCTGCACGCCGCGATTCTCGCGACGGGCGCTCTCTCGGTGGCGCTAACGAGCCCGACCAATGGCGCTTCGTTTACGGCGCCGGTTGACATCACGCTGAGTGCAAACGCCTCCGACGGCGACGGCACGGTGACGCAGGTGGCGTTTTACGAAGGAGCGAACGTGCTGGGGACCGACACCACGACCCCTTACAGCGTCCAGTGGTCCGGGGTCGGGACCGGCAGCTATGCGATCGCGGCGGTAGCCACTGACAACGAGGGCAATGCCAGCACATCAGCGACGGTGAACGTCGCGGTAAATACAGCCCCGCCGACCATACCGAATGCGCCGAGCGCATTGACCGCCCAGGTCGTGAGCGCCAACCAGGTCGATCTTGGCTGGACGAACAACGCGAATAACGAGACCGGGTTCAAAATCGAGCGCCAGGAAATCGCCGGCGGCGCGCACGTGCAGGCTGGACAGGTGGACGATGAGAGCGGCGAAGACAACCACGGCAGCTTGCACGGCGACGCGTATGTCAACGGGACGAACGGACTGGTGCTCGATGGCGACCGCGACTACGTCATGGTACCGAACATGACCCTGGGCAACGCGTTCTCGGTCTCGCTCTGGGTGAACTCCGACGTCCTGAACCAGGGTGGGTACAAGCGGTTGATGGAGAACATGTACCACGAACATTTCTTCCTGGGTGTCTCACCTGCCGGCACCGGGTTTAAGTTCATCGTCAACAGCACTCCGGCGGGGCCGCACGGCAACTGCGAAGGGGGCACGATCGCCCAGGACTGGCAACTGGTTACGGCAACCTTCAACGGCTCGCAGGGGGCCTTGTACGTGGATGGGGTGAACGTGAGCGTGGACACGTTTTCGGCACCCGGAACGGTGACCGATGACATCTACATCAGCAAGTTTCCCACGGCCGATGGGTACGAGTGGGACGGGTTGATCGGCAATGTGCGCATCTACGAGCGGACGCTGAGCGCCGCGGAGATCAGCACCTTACAGGCGGCGGGACGAACGGCGGACAAGGATGCCATTAGTTCAACCGGCTTGAAGGTCTTTTATCCTCTCGGCACGGCCGCGCCCGGTTGGAGCGAGATCGCGCAGGTCGATCCCGATGTCCAGGCCTACAGCGACACCAGCGTTGCGGCTAATACGACTTACGAATACCGGGTCCGCGCGTTCAATGCGCAGGGGGACTCAGACTACTCCAACGTGGCGCAGGTGCAGACGCCGTCCGAGAACGCAACGGACCCGAGCGTGGCATTGACGGCACCGACGAACGGTTCGACGTATACCGAGCCCGCGAGCATCACGCTGACGGCAACAGCCAGCGATCCGGACGGCACGGTGGCCAGCGTCGCGTTTTACGAAGGAGCGAACCTGCTGAACACCGACACGAATTCGCCCTACAGCTACAACTGGACGGGCGTCACGCAGGGCGGCTACGCGCTGAGCGCGATCGTGACCGACAACGACGCGAACGCGGGCACCTCCGGGGTGGCAAACGTGACGGTAACAGCCCCGGCGCAGAACCAGGCGCCGGTGGTCAGCGCGGGCAATGACTTCAACGTGACGCTGCCGGCGTCGGGAAGTCTCGACGGGACGATCAGCGATGACGGGTTGCCCAACCCGCCGGGAGCGACCAGCGCGACCTGGTCGAAAATCAGCGGGCCGGGCACGGTGAGCTTTGGCAATTCGAACACGGTGGACACGACGGCGGGGTTTTCGGCAGCGGGCAGTTACGTCGTGCGGCTGACCGGTGACGACAGCGCGCTCAACGCATCCGACGATGTGACCGTAACGGTCAACCTGCCGGCCGGGTCGCCCGATGAGCCGACCAACCTGACCACCGTGGCGATTTCGGCGACGCAGGTCAACCTGACATGGACAGACCAGGCGATCAACGAGACCGGGTTCAAGATCGAGCGCCAGGAAATCGCCGGCGGCGCGCACGTGCAGGCTGGACAGGTGGACG
>CAJWTS010000075.1 GCA_913047795.1 uncultured Verrucomicrobiota bacterium
CGTTACCTCAGGACCAATGAGGTCCTACCCGAGAATGCGGCAGACGATTTGCGTAAGTTTGACGCGATTCTGCTGGGTGCTATCGGGCACCCGGACGTGAAGCCCGGGATCCTTGAGAAAGGCATTCTACTCAAGCTTCGTTTCGATCTTGATCAATATATTAATCTGCGGCCCGTCAAGCTGTATCCGAGCGTGGATACGCCGTTAAAGGATAAGGGCCCGGCCGATATCGATTACGTGGTCGTGCGCGAGAATTCGGGTGGAATCTATACCGGTACAGGTGGGTTCAGCCGTAAAGGCACGATGGATGAAGTGGCGGTGCAGAGCATGGTCTATACCTATGACCAGGTTTCGCGCTGCCTGCGCTATGCATTCGAGTATACGCGCCGGCGTGCCAAGGACAATACGCTCGCACTCTGCGGCAAGACCAACGTGCTGACCTACGTCTACGATCTCTGGGAGCGAGTCTTCCATGACATTGGAGAGTCGGAATTCAATGAGATCCGGCGCGATTACTATCATGTCGACGCGACCTGTATGTGGATGGTGAAGAACCCCGAATGGTTCGACGTCATTGTGACGGGCAATATGTTCGGTGATATCATTACCGATCTCGGTGCGATTACGCAGGGCGGCATGGGCATTGCCGCGGGCGGGAACATCAATCCGGAGGGGGTCAGTATGTTCGAGCCGATCGGCGGGTCCGCACCCAAGTATACGGATCAGAACGTGATCAATCCGCTGGCCTGCATCTGTGCCGGGCAGATGATGCTTGAGACACTGGGCGAGATGGATGCGGCGGTAGCCGTCGAGAGTGCCGTAACGAGCACCACGCCTAAGATGAAGAGCATGCAGGCGGGTGGCATGGGCTACTCGACCACCGAAGTCGGTGACCTCGTCGCCGAAACCGTCGCGTAGATCTGGGATTATCGGTTCTCTTTCTTCTCCGGAGGCGAATGCCGTTTTTTGGGGAAGGATAAGTTTTTTGAGAATAGACTGGAGCGTTGCCGGACGTGGCTGCAAATAATTACAATGTTGGCATCGTAGGGATCGGGGCCGTAGGCACCGAGTTGGTGAAAGTCCTGCGCGCGCGGGATTTCCCGATCGATGCGTTGCGGGTTATTGCGCGTTCCGAGCGTGATGAAGAGATTGCGGGTGAGATGTTGCATGTGGTGCAGGCTTCACCGGCCGCGTTCGATGGTCTGGACCTGGTGTTCTTTGCCGGGACCGAGGGCGCGAAGGGTGCCTCCGAGGCCTACGGATGGGAAGCCGTTGCGCGCGGCGCTGTCGTGATCGATAATGGCGACGATTTTCGCATGGACGATCGCGTGCCGCTGGTGATACCCGAAATCAATCCTGAGGCCCTTGCTGATCACCAGGGGTTCATCGCCAATCCCAATTGCAGCACCATCGTTGCTCTGATGGCGGTGGGGCCGCTGCACCGCGCCGCAAGGGTGCGGCGCATGATTGCCTCGACCTATCAGTCGGTTTCCGGTTCGGGCCGCGCTGCAATCGATGAGCTACGGGACCAGGTGCGCAGCCATGTGGAGGGCAAGACCCTTGATGTCAATGCGTACCCGTACCAGATCGCGTTTAACGCCTTACCGGAGATCGGGAGTTTGCAGGACGAGATGCCCGGCTACACGAGCGAAGAAGTCAAGATGCGCAACGAGACCTGGAAGATCCTGGGCGATGACTCTATTCGCGTATCGGCGACCTGTGTTCGTATACCGGTCTTCTATTCGCATGCCGCGGCGATCAATCTTGAGTTCGATCGTGACATATCACCCGAGGAGGCGCGCGAGCTTCTCGAGCAGACCGATGGCGTGGAAGTCGTCGATGACATGGCGGGCCGCCGTTATCCGCAACCGCTTGATGCTGAGGGCGGTGACGCGGTGCTGGTCGGGCGCATTCGTCGCGACGAGAGTGTCGAGAACGGACTTTCGCTCTTCGTAGCGGGGGACAACATCCGCAAGGGCGCGGCTCTGAACGCCGTGCAGATTGGGGAGATGGTTCTCGGGGGAATGGGGACCGGGGCGTAGGGATTAGTCAGTTCGACTTACCATCCGCAGCCAACCAGTCCCTAGCGCTGATTCGAGAATCCGGGAATCGTGGGCGAACCTTCGAAATCACCTGGATTGGCCCAGGGAAGATCCGACTCCGGTGTGTGCGCGCAGCCGGCGGCGAATAGGAGTGCCAACAGCAGGAGAAGCACTCTCCAGCTTAGGTCCGGCTTCTTCCCACGTTCATCCATCAGCGGATCATAAGTCCGGACGCCACGAGCGCGTTATATTCGATGAACTGGAAGGTCAGCACCACGCACAGGGAAAGCAGGGCCGCCACGGCGAGTAGGCAGAAGATCAGGTTGGTGTTCATGGCGGTATCCTTGCTCGTCTAGAAAAAGACTTTATCGCCCGCGCGCAGGGACAGGTTGAGTGACACGTCCGCGATGGCCTTGTCGGAATCGCTGGGAATTTCCGTGACGATCAGGTTGCCGGTGGGTTCATCGCTGTTGGATTCCGGCCGATGGGCGGTCAGTTTCGCGCCGGGGGCGAGATCGGCACCTTCTAGAACGGCCAGGATCGCGAAATGCGTAGTTGGGTCGATATAAACGATCTCGCCCTTGGGGCCGGGCGTGACCTCGACGACGGGACCGGCGATCTCCGTCAGTTCGTTTGTATCGGATTGTTGTCCCAGTTTCTTGCGCAGATCCTGAATGACGGTATCGAGTCGGGTGATCTCCACTTCCTTACTGTTGACCTCGTCATTCAGGCGGTCGGCTTCGTCCTGGCTGTCCTGAAGTTCGCCCTTCAAATCATCACGCTCGGTCTCGAGATCCCGTACGTCGGACTGCAGCCCGCGAACCTTGCCCTCCAGTTGGTCGACGTTCTCTTCCAATCCCTTGATCTGGGCCTTGGCATCCTGCAGATCGCTATAAGTGACGTTGTACTGCGCGATACTGGATTCGAGGGCCTTGGTCGATTTGGCCAACCAGGCGCGGGTATCGCCGAGCCGGAGATTCTGCTGCAGCGAGTGCTGAACGATATTCGTTAGTTCGTTGTGTAGTGTGCCTTTGCCGATCGAGCTCTTTTCGCCGATATCGTTCTTCCAGTCCTTTTCTGGCAGGGCGGGGTCCGGGCGGTAATAATGGGCGCGCTTCAGGTCGGGGGAGATGCGCAGCATGTTGGGCTCTTCGAGATTCACGGAGCCCTCGGCAATGTACTCCTCCCAGAAACTGAAGTCGTCGAGGGCTGTCGGCGCTTCATAATTCGGCGGGGGACTGTCCATCGCGGGCGTGGTCTCGATGGTTTTCGCCAGTTGCTGCATATGGTCCTCATACATCGCCGTGCGGCCCTTGAGTAGATCGCGCATGGAGGCAAGCTTGACACCGAACAGAAGGGTCACAATGCTGAGTACAAGCAGCAGGCAGACTAGAATTCGTAGAAAGATGCGCATCGGATGGGTACTCGCAACAGTAAGTTTCGCTGGGACTATATGATTCGCGGCTATCTGATGCAATCCTAATTATCGCGGGGTCCGGCAGTTAGGTCCCGCCTCGTTTGCGGACTAGGGTTGTCGATCAATTCTCATCTAAGAATAAGAGGGTTGTTCCCGTCTCTGATGTTGATGGCTGCCGCAATCACATTGATATTGACCAGCGGCAACGGGACTGGCTACGCTGCGACTATGGCTCGTTTGACACTGAATTGTGTGCGTAACGTCGCTGTCTTCTGTGTGGCCGGTTTTCTTATGGCGCCGACGGCCGGCTACGGGGATGCGAGCATTGAACGCGAACTCGAATACATCCGGGGCCTGAATGAACTGGGCTTTGGTGACTACGCCAGTATTGTGCTCGAGAGTGTGCGCGGTAAGCACGATGGCGACGTTGTTGCACGCGCGGAGCTGACGATCCTGATCTCGCAGGGCAAGTTCGACGAAGCCAATGCGCTCGTCGCGAAACGTCCCAACAAGAATAGTCAATCCACCTGGGCCATGCGCCTCCAGATTGCCGACGGGCATTACGCCTGGAGTCGTCCGCATGAGATGGTGAGAGTCTACGACACGTTCATCGAGTCCTTCAGCAAGGCGGTTCCCGAGAACATGCGGGAGTTTGTGCTGAATGCCAGTTACCGCTATGCGCAGATGCTCGTGGCGCTCGGGCAGGACAAGCGCGCGGTTGCGGCGATGAAGACCCTGCTTCTGAGTGGGCCGCCAAAAGAGGTGCAGCGCCAGATCCAGATCGAGATGGCCGATTTGCTCGTTCGCATGGGCGAGGCGGCCAAAGGCGCGGAGCGCAAGGCGCTCTTTGCGCGAGCGGATGAGATCTGCAAGGACATCCAGTGGGGCGGCCAGGACTTATGGTTCGGACGCTCGGCCGTTATGATGGCGCATATGCGCGTTGTCGAAGGGGACCGCGACGGCGCGCGCAAGATCATTGTCGGATACCTGCCGATGCTGAAAGCGATTCACCAGTCGCTCGTGGCGTTCGCGCAAGAGCAGGGCGATGATCACGTTCTGAGCCTGACGCCGGTCGCGGAGTGCCGTTACCTCTTGGGTAAGCTGCACTATGAAGATGCGATGGACGCCTTCGCGGCAGCGGAAGAGGAGGAGGACGCGCAAACGGCACGCAGGTTGGAGACCAAGGGCGAGGTGCACCTGATCGGAAAGTTGATCACCGGAACGAGGCGGGACAAGAACGCAGCACTTTATCATCTCTATAACGTCTTTGTGAAATATCCGACGACCATCTGGTCGGCCAAATCTGGGCAGACAGCCAATCGTATCATCGATTTGCTCAAGGAGCGGGGGCGCGAAATAAAGATCGAAAAGATCGATATGACCGAGGTGATACGCGCGCAATTCAAGGAGGCCAGGGCCAAGCTTGCGCAGCAGGACTTTAAGACCGCCGCCGAGGCCTACCTGGCGACCCTGGCCCTGTTCCCCGACAGCCCGGTGTCGGTCAACTCGCTGGCGGATCTGGCCGAGTGTTACGTTGAGCTGCAGGATGAGCTCTACGTCGAGCTGGTGATCGAGTACCTGGCCGATCGTTTCTCAACCAATCCCGAGTTGTCCGAGAAGGCCGGTGATGCCGTGGCCCGGATCGCGCGAACCTACGCGCGCCTGGACTACAAGCAGCGCGCGGATGAAGTGAATGCGTTCTTCTTCTCGCGCTTCAAGTCGCACCCCAATGTGCCGCGGGTCGTCTTTCGCCTCGGCGAAGACCAGTTTCGCAATAAGGTCTACGATGCGGCGTTGCCGTATTACGAGCGCGTCCGCGACGAACATGCGAAGTCTTCGGTTTATCTCGATGCTTTGCAGCGCATCGCTTACTGTTACTCCGGGCTGGAGCAAACGAAGGCGGCCATCACCGCCTTCAAGTCCTATATCGAGCTGCTCGACAAACAGCCACCACGTCAGGCGCGCATTACCTCGATGTTCAAGCTGGCCGAACTCTACCGCGGGGCGGGGGCCTTGAACTCGGCGTACAATCAGTATGCGGGCATATCGAAGCTCCTGGCGTCGTCGCGGCAGAAATACGAGGCTTCGCCGGACGAGCGCGCTGCGAACCAGAAGATTCTGGAGGGCAGCATGTTCTGGCGCGCACGTATGGTCTCGCTGCGAACCAAGGCGCCGAAGAAAATCCCCAAAGGCGTACCCGGCGACAGGGACTGGCCGCGCTACTACAAACTTGTGGCAATCAAGTATTACAAGGAATTCGTGGACGCCTATCCGAAGTCGGAGATCGCCCCGGCGGCCCTCGGTCAGGTCGGCACGCTTTATACCCTGCTCAACAAGCCGGTTGGCGCGCGCGAGGCGTTGGATCGGTTGCAGAGGGACTATCCGGATACGAAGGAGGCGAAGAATGCGCTGTTCATTCTCGCCAAGAACCTGCTCGAGTTGAATCAGAAGAAGGAAGCAGTCGCGGCATTCAAGCAGATGTTTGCCGGAGAGAAGGGGCGTTATTCCGCCGGCCAGATCATGGAGGCAGGCCAGTACCTGTTCGGGGTCAAGGATTACGAGACCGCGCAACAAGCGTTCGAACGTGCGATTGACCTGACCGAGGACGCGCGCATGACCGAACGCCTGTTGCTGTGGATCGGCAAGACGTTGCGCGCGAAAGAAGATTACAAGGGCGCGATCGCCGCCATCGAGAAGATGCTGGCCTTGAGTCCGAAGTCGGCTTACACGGTCGCGGCGGCGTTTATCCTCGCACGGTCCTTCGCCGAAGTTGCGAAGGACGCCGGATCGGATGCCGAGAAGAAAATGAATTTTGATAAGTCCACCAAGGCGATCATGCGCATCTTTAAGTACACCAAGCCGAGCAATAAGGAGGTGCGCGCGCGCGCCGATCTGGAACTGGCGGATGTGCAGGTCCTGCGCGGGCAGACACGAGAAGCTCTCGGATCGTACATGCGTATCTGGCTGCTGCGTTCGTCCAGTAATCCGCAGGAGCGCCCGTTCAAGGAGGCGGCTTTCAGTAAGGCGGTGCCGATGATGCTCGAAACCGAGCGGTGGCTGGACGCGAAGGACACCTGCGAAGAGTACCTGACGGAATTTGCGGCCGGCAAGTATGCGGCCGAGGCACGCAAATGGTTGGGACAGGCCTCGATTAACATCACCGGTGGTGACGAGCAAGAGCCGGATGACGAAGATGAGGACGAACCTGTCGGGGCCGCCGCCGCAGGGGGAGGGCAATAGTCGGATGACGAGCTTCTTAACAAGACGGATACTGGTTGTCGCGCTCGCGCTGGTCACGCTGGGTGCTGGTGCTCACGCGGATCACATCGTCCTGACGGATGGCACAAGAGTCGAAGCGTCATCCGTAAGCTTCAAGCGGCAACGCAAGACCTATACGGTTGTCGACCCTGAGACGGGCGCGGCCAAGCCGTTCCCTGCGAAGCGCGTGGCCGATGTACGGGCCAAACGTCCCGCACTGTTCACGCAGGCGATCAAGCTCGTTAAGGAAAAGAAGTTTTCGGAAGCCATCCCTATTCTCAACCAGGTCGTGGAGAAGTACGCCGGTCTGCGCTGGGATGTGTATGCAGGTAAGATGCTGATGGAAATTCACAGCGCTCAGGGGCAGGCCGCCGAAGTCATCATCGTATACGACAGTGTCACCCGCTACAGCCGGCCGGAGTGGGTGGCGCAGGAGATGACACGCTGGTACCTCGATGCCTTGATCAAGACCGGTCAAACGGCCAAGATCAAGCGGCGGATTGCGGACATGCTGAAATCGGATCATCGTCCCACGCTGGCCATGGCGCGCCTTCTGAATGGCGATCTGCTGGCCAGTGAAGGCAAGCTTAAGGATGCGTTGATCGATGGCTACCTGCGGACCATCATCCTCTATCGGGGCGTCGCGAACGTGCAACCTGAGGCCCTCTCGAAAGCGATGAAGGCGCTCGAGAATCTCGGCGATTCGCGGGCCGATCGTATGCGGCAGATGTTACTGGATAAATACCCCGATAGCGAATATGCGAGGAAGATCAAATGATCACGAGCGGTAAGGTTCATTATCGGCGTTCGAGGCTCAGCGCCGTACTGGTGGTTAGCGGATTACTGATCTGCACTGCGGCGTGGGGCGGTCAGCTTCAATTGCGGTCGGGCACGACGATCACCGGCAAGATCAGTTACAAGCGTCAGACAAAGCAATACGTCGTTACCACGAAGGAGGGCAATCAGCTGCAATTCGGCGAAGGACAGGTTCGCGCGGTTCGTTTGCCGATGCCGGAGGAATATAAGCAGGCCAAAAAGAATGTCGAACGCAAGAACTATGGCGGCGCGATAGCGGGCCTGGAGAAGATCGTGAAGACGCATCACAAGCTCTACTGGGACATGCAAGCCAAGGTGTTGCTGGCCGAGGCTTATTTCGGAGCCAGGCGTGCGGCGAAAGCGCTCGACCTTTGCGAGGAATTGCTGGGGGACAGATCGATTCGTGTGCCTGCCCGGATCAATCGTCTCTATTTGGAGGCCCTGATCGCCGACGAGCAGTTTGAGAAGGCGGATGAACAGATCGTGCGGATCATCGGTAGTGGCCCGCGCGCGGCCGCCGCGGCCGCACAGATTTTTCGTGGTAATCTCTTGATGGAGCAGGAGAAATACCACGAGGCTCTGGTGAAGGGATATTTGCGTACGGTCGAGCTGTACCGGGATGTGGCCGCCGTGCAGCCGGAGGCACTTTTTCTCACGGCCAAGTGCCTGGTTGCCATGGATAAGAAGCAGGAGGCGGCTGCCTTTCGTAAACGTTTGCTTGAAGAGTTTCCACGTAGCGAGTATGCGAAGAAGATGCGCGGGGGCAAATAAGGAGTAGCGGCTCGGAGAATCGACGGCTTTGCGATAACGTGCGATCGGTCGAATTGTTGAACTGGAGGAAGGAGACCCTAATGAAGAAACTGTTGGTCATCATGGCATTGGTGTTGGTCGGGGCATGGTGTGCCATGCCGGGAGCGTTTGCGCAAGCCGAAGGCGATACGCCGGTCGCGGAAGCGGGCAGTGGTTCCGAAAGTGGCAATTCGAGTTCCTCCGCTGGTTCGTCAGGCAGTTCCGGTGGCGGATTCGTCGATGTGGTCAAGAGTGGAGGATTCATGGGCATTCTGCTCTGGGTCTTTCTGTTCCTGGGCGTTGTTGCCTGTGTCTATTTCATCGTTGATTGCTCGATCAACGTGCGTATATCCCGCATCATGCCGCCGCAGCTTGTGGGCAGCGTTACCGAGGCTATGGAGCAGGGGGACGTTTTCAAGGCGCTGGAGGCATGCGAACAGTGGCCGGGACCCATGGCTAATATTCTCTCGGCCGGGTTTTCGCATGTGGAAGAAGGTTACGAGGTCATCCAGGAGTCGATCGCGTCTTCGGCCGAGCTCGAGAGCGAGCAATTGATGCAGGGCATCAGTTACCTTTCAGTGGTCGGCAGCCTGGCGCCAATGCTGGGGTTGCTGGGAACCGTGCAGGGCATGATCTTCGCGTTTTCGAGTCTCGCCACCGAGGCCGGCGCGACACAGACGGCAATGCTCGCATTGAATATTTCGCAGGCGCTGTACACAACGGCGGCCGGCCTGAGCACGGCGCTGCCGGCAGTTGCCTGTTTCTTCATCTTCCGCAACAAGGCCAACAAGATCATCCTGCGCATGGAAGGCATCACGATCGACCTGATCAAGGACCTGCGGAACGTGGAAGTCGTGGAGGAATAAGGCGCCGGATGCCGCCACCACAGGGGATGAGGAATCGTTAATGAAATACCGAAAGAAGCGTGGCGAAGAGCGCGAGATGGACATGACGCCCATGATCGACATCGTGTTTCAGCTGATCATCTTCTTCATCGTTACGATTAATCTCGAAAAAGATAAGCTGAAGCCAATCGAGCTTGCGCCCTCGCCGGAGGGGCCCGCGATCGAGAAGAAGGACCCGCGCATGGTCGTCATCACGGTCGATAAGAAGGGCGAGATTTCGATCGGATCCGTTGGTTTGTCGGCGATTCAGCTACAGGGCGTGATGCAGAACGCGGTCAATCTGCACGGCTTCGGCATACCTGTGCTGGTACGCGGCGACAGGAAGACGCTGCACGCGAAGGTGCGATTGGTGATGGATGCCTGTGCCAGTGTCGGCATTTGGAAGATAAAGTTTGCGGCAATGAAGGAAAAGGTAACGCCGCCCGCTTAAACGCTTTGGCGGCTCGAACCCGCAACGGACTAAATTCATGGCAAGATATCGTAGACGTAACCGTACGCAGCACGAGGAGGCGAAACTCGAAATGACGCCGATGATCGACGTCGTTTTCCAGCTCCTGGTTTTCTTTATCTTTACCCTGAAGCCGCAGGACATCATTGCGGAGCTGAATGTCAACCGGCCGGCGCCCGATTCGCGTCCGCCGCCGAAGGATCAACCGCAGGATCTTGTTTCGATTACGATCGGGCCCCGCGTGATCGATGTGAATGGCGTGGTCTACTCGATGGCGCGGCTCGAGCGCAAGCTTCAGCGACTGGCCTCTTTCAGTAAGACGCAATCGATCTTGATCAAATGCACACTGGACTCCCGCCATGAGAAACTGGTGGGGGTTCTCGATGTCTGCGCCAAGGCCGGACTAACGAATTTATCCGTATTTACATTGTAGATTGACTGTTCTGTGCCAGCGTAAGCACGGGGAGCCCCGGTTTGATCTAAGGATTCGATGGCGATGAGCGATTATATTGAAAAGGCGTAGAAATAATGGCTGACGAACATCAGGACGACGAAGTCGATTACCAGCGTCACGATCACGCGACGGCGTATCACAACGCGTTCGATCAGACGTTCCGCGAAAAAATGCAGCGTATCATGGCCGGGCTGAAAGCGAATCCCGGCTCCGGTGAGCGTAAGTACGCGATGCAGCAGATCAGCCACCTCTACTCGTTGGCGCTCGCGCTGCTTGTGCCGTGCGTTATCTTGCTGCTGCTGCTTACCTTCGTTTCTTATTCCGTCCAGGAGAACCGGGAGTTCGAGGTGCAGATCATCGAGCCCGAGGTGGTTGAGGAAATCGATCAGGAGATCGAAGAGATTCCGGATGACATGCAGGAAATTGTGGATATCGACATCGAGATACCGGATGTGCTCGTGCAAACCGATGTGCAGACCGATGCCCCCGAGATCAGTCAGCAACCGGTCGAGATTACTGCGGTCCGTATGCTGAAGAGCCCGGTCGTCTTCAAGGGGATTTATGGCAGCCGCTCGCCCGGTGCCCGCGGCCGTGCGCTCAAGGCGCACGGAGCTCCCCGGGCCGCCGACGACGCCGTGATGCGCGCGCTGCGCTGGCTGAAGAAGACACAGAACTCGGACGGCT
>CAJWTS010000076.1 GCA_913047795.1 uncultured Verrucomicrobiota bacterium
TAAAATTAATTAATTGTTAACTCGCTGGTGGTGTACTGCGAGGCGCTCGCGCCGCCGCCGACGAGCCACAACGTCCCGGCCCCGCCATCCGAGATGATGCTGCCGCCCAGCGACAACGTTTCCTCGATGTTCATGATGATCGCACCACCGCCATCGTTCGTGCGCACGCCCGCGTACCCACGTCCACCGGCGCCAATGTTGGTCGGAGCCGTCAGGGAGCCGTATGGCGCCCACGAAGGCTTGTTCTCGCAACAGCGCGAGTCACCACCGCGGCCGCCATAGCTGCCGCCCATGCCGTATTCCGGGGTAACGTAGGTGCCGGCGGGATGATAATCGTAACGATAACCCTTCTGCGTTGCGTCAACGCTGGCGCCCGCCGGAATGGTGAGGTCACCAACCACGGTCAGATCGAACTGATAGTACTGATAACGCTTGTTGTTATCGTGCTTCATGTACGCAGTCGATGCCAGGGTGACATCGCCGGTAATCGTGTGCGCCCAGTTGATGATCAGTCCCGCATTGTCCCCGACGCTAAGCGACGTGCCGGGACTGAAGACCGAGTTGCTGTCGACCGCGACATAGAGACCGGAATACGCGAAGCTGGGATCCACCAGGAACGCACCGCCACGCAAGCGAATACCGCTATCGAAGTCAGCACTGTCGCCGAGCAAGACGCCCCCGTTCGTGAGGGCTATGACATCGTCATAATCGACGGAGATTTCCCCGCCGTTGGTCACCGTGATCTTCGAGAAGGAGTAGTTTACGGCATCGCGTCCGTTCAGCGCGGTCAATGGATGATGCAGGCTGTCATAACCGGACTCCTCCTTGATCAGCACCGCGGCGTCGCGGTCGCCGTTGTCAACGATCAGTTGGCCGCCGGCCGACGTTTGGCCGGACTCCTGCAGATAAATGGTGCCTGCCGCGCCGTCCGCGTTGTAACCCAATCCGCCGTAGGCCGACATCGACACGCTGCCAAAGGTCGACCCACTGGTCAGTACGACCGCAATGCGTCCGCCGCCGCCGCCGCCCGATGCCTGGGCCGGAACATCGTTGCTACCGCCCTGCGCGCGGATCACGCCGCTACCGGCCAGGGTCGATGCCGTCAGGTTAATCGAGCCGCCCGCGCCACCGCCATTGAGCCACCCGGTATTGTCCCCGCCATCGGCCAGGATATCGCCATCAACCGTCAGGGCACCGCTGATCGACATGATGATCGCGCCGCCGCCATAGTATTGCGAACCGCCATAGCGATAGCCGCCGGAGCCGAGGTTGGTCGGATTAACGACCGACCCGTACGTCTTCCGCGACTTGTGGTCTTCGGCCGAACGCCCCTTAGCCCCGTGGCCACCATAACTGCCACCCATGCCGTAGAGATTAGACCCCAGGTAACCATCGATATCGTAGCTACCTTGATAACCCTTGCCGCTGACGTCGATCGAGCCACCGGTAGCCACGGTGCAGGCGCCGGCCACGGTCAACATGACCTTGTGCGCCTCCGTCGTCGTGTTGGCGGCATGCTCGACCTTACCGGATACAATCAGGGAACCGATCGCGTATGCTGTCGCACCGTTGATGGTCATCGTGTGACCGGCCGCGACGCAGACGTCGTCACCCGCCCCCGGCACACCAGGACTCCAATTGGATGCAGTGCTCCAGTCACCAGAACCCGTCGAGTACACCTTTCCCGCGGACGCCACGGACGCCATCGATAATGCCATGCATACAATCAGTGTCGCTGTTCTAAACCAACGGTCGCTATGATACATTCAGGACTCCTCTGTTACTTGGATAAGGTTAATCAGCTTCTGGCAGTTCTATCTACGAAATCGTGCGGCCGTGGATACATACGCCCCGCGGCGTCCATCCTACAGCGGTAAGATATTCTCCAATTCTGTCGGCAGCTTTTATCAGCCATAATAAGAATCTCAATCAGGAATAATTTACCTATATCGTCGCTTAAAATCAAGACAAAATCACAGCCCCGACAATTTAGTGGTATTTCTACATGGCCCCAATAGATTAAAAAATACAATAATACGTTAATTATCGGAGATATCCGTGGTGGGGATGGAAGATGCGAGATCCCGTTCTACGCTCCTGCCGTCTCGCTTACGTTCGCGCGAAACTACAAAGGGTAAACGGGATGCGCGCTGCGGCACCCTACTCAAACGTGAAGACGGTGCCTGACGGCGGCGACTTTACCCTCAGCACGACCGTGCCGTTGGTACCCGGCGTAACTTTGACAACGACGATGAACGCTTCATCCGACGTCACGATACCGGGCACAATACCGCCATCGGTCAACACCTTGCCTGCCGCCATCTGAACTACGGTGTAATTACTCGAGATCAACAAGCCGGCGTGATCCACAACGTCGATCGTGGCCTGTAGACTCGTGTCTTCACCGAGCGTCAGGAGCGGATTGGAACCCGGATCCTGCAGGCCAAATTGCAGGTGCGTGCTGCCATCGGTCACCAGTGTAGCCGTGGTCGTCCAGCCGCGTCCCTCGCGCAGGCCGAACATTCCAAAGACGTTGGTCAGGCTGGCCTCGCTGAGCTTGTTCATGTCCGAACCGGCCGTGCCCAGGATGACGGCGGCATTGGTATTGATCGTGTCGATCGTGGCGACGGTACCTGGAAAAGTGAAGTCGCCGCCCTTTGTTGCCTGCCACGTCCCCTCGTGCAGCACGCCGTTCGAGACGGTTCTTCCATCGATCACCCACCGCGGTGCAATCCACGAGAAGGATCCCTCGGCAACTTCAACGGTGCCTTCGTTGCGAAAGACCGAGCCGTCCGCCGGAGCTGTTCCACTGAAGTAAAAGAGCGTCGTATTGGTTTTGAGCATGAGTCCGCCGGTCCTGTTGTGGAACGTCGAAGGTCCAGCACCCTCGGCCCATGTTCCGCCTTCGGTCGAGTGCACCTGGAAAATTCCCAGGTTCTCGAACACGGCTGCGCCCATCGTCCAGCGCTTGCTATTGCTGGACAGTGCGCTGTCCGGACGGTGATCCCACCTACCGCGATTCCTGAAAATTCCGCTGCCCTTGACCCCTCTCAGGATCGATCGGTTGTGTACGATTCCGTTCGTTCCCTGTTCGAGCACCTTGCCGTTCATGTCGAACCATGAATTGTTGAGATCGATCCCCTCCCCCGTGACCGCCACGACGGTCGTCTCCGCTATCGCATAGAACGTCGCAGCAAGACGCACGGAATCCCCCGTCGCGTGCCCCGTGAAATGCTCCCAGCCCTGCCCGATTGCGAACGTACCGTTCGTCAAAATGAACAGCCCTGCTTCACAGCGGTTCGTCACCATTGGAGACAGGTCGGACCTCGCCCATATGATCGACCCACCGCCGCTGACCTCGATGGTCCCATTCGAGTTGATCAGCCTGAGATCGTTCCCCTCCGACCTGAACAGACCACTTCCCGTGTAGCGGATTGTGCCGGTATTCAGGAAAATTGGATCGATCGTGGTATTGATCGTGTAGATCTGTCCATTGCCGCCACTCAATACGTTGTCAAATGTCGCCTCGAAGACACCGCGGTTCTCGAAGACGATTTGGCCCGACGTGCCGACCGTCGGTTCCCAGGCGCCGCGCTGGCCATTGGTCAAACTGTACGTTCCCTCGTTGATAACGCGCACGCTCGCCGCAAGCGGGGTCGTAAACTTCTGCGCGAAGCTGCTGCCGCCGCCATGGACGAAGGTGTGCGTCTCGGGCGGACCGTCCAGCGTAATGGTGATTCCATCGCTGAACGTGATCGTACCGCCCGTCCACAGCCCGCCCTGGAAACCAACCGTTGCGGTCAGGCTCGTGTTTGCGCCCACGTTGAGCGGGGCCGCATCAACGGCCGACGGCAGAGCAATAGTGACGAACGCACAGGTTCCCACGACGAAAAGATGAAGATGCCTGGTCATCGCTATCAGCCGGTCCGACTTGCGAATGATAGCAGATGCTCACATATCCTGCGACCGCGTGGGACCGCAAAGCGTAGTGGGAATCTCCGGACGGCTGCCGGTCCGAGTGCGGCGATCCCAGTCTCCAGCCGGCGGTGAAATCGACACGTCGTCACCAGATGCTAAAGACCGTGCCGGAACGGAGGCCGATCCAGAGCACATGGTCGTAGTAATCCACGCGATTGGTGTTGCCGGGGCCCTTGTCCGAACTACCCAGATGGTGTTCGCGTGATCGAACCGTGAGCTCGAAATCACCAAGCGCCATATAGGCATTGGTGAAAATATAGACATCACCCACGGTCAGGTTCGTGGAAAGCCACACTTCGCTATTATCGTTCGTAACCATAACCGTCGCGCGCCGCAGTTCATTGAAGGTCCAATCACGTTCCGGCGGAAGTACCGTGACCTGCTGGTGATCCTCCCCATCTGCATCAATGATAACGTCGCCGCCACCAGACAGATCCGCCGCGACCTCGAGGTAGACCGTACCGGGCGACGAGGCACCCGAGCCGCCGAGCGTACCCCCACGCGCGGAGTACTCGATCGAGCCAAAGCTGTTGCCGCTGGTCAGATTCACAGACACACGACCGCCGCCACCACTGCCGGTATCCGGTCGCCCGGGCGACTCCCCGCCGCCGGCGCGAATCGTGCCTGAACCAGAAATGGTCCCGGTCGTGAGCCATATGCTGCCACCGGCGCCACCACAGAAACTCCCGCCCACGGCATTGCCACCGTCTGAGAGGATCTCCCCGTTGACCTCTGTCGCCCCACCCACGATCAAGCGCACGACGCCGCCGCCGTCGGTAGCGACATGGCCGTTATTGCCGGCACCACTGCCGGCGTTGGTCGGGGCAAGGACCGAACCATAGGTATCGCCATAAACGCCGGAGCCCGAGTACGTTCCCCCGCGTCCGCCGTGCGCGCCACCGTTGTAGTTTGCGCCCGGCGCGCCGGGACCGTAAGACTTTCCGTATCCGGCCGCGGTGACATCCACCGAGCCGCCGGTCGCAACAGTCAGATTTCCGGGTATGTCCAGCTTCAGCTTGTAGGCCTCGGAGTCTCCGTTGTTTGCAAGATGCGACAACATCCCACCCGAAGCGATCGTCAGGTTTGTCAGTCCCGTGATAATGCTCTTATCATGCGCCATGAGGGTTACGTTACTGACCGTCAAATCACCGCTGGCCGGAACAATGAGCGTCCCGTAGTCCTCAACCACCAGGAAACCGTTCGTCGTGCTCCCGGTGAAGTCGCCACCGATGGTCAACGTCGTGTTCGTGCGAACGCGCAGGTTGCCCTGGTTGGTCAGGACCAGCGTGTCGAATGTCCAGCTCTCGCCATCGAGGATCGGCGTTCCCGGCGCGATTGCGCCACTCGCCCAGAACCCGAGCCCGTTGTTGTCGAGCTTCAGCGTCCCATGCGTCTGCAACGCGGTCTTCGTGTAAATCGTGCCCGCGGAAGGTTTGCGGTTGCCCGATCCACTCGTGGGCGGTCGTGCGGTCATCGTCACCGACCCGAAACTGTTGCTATCGGTCAGCACCACCGCGATACGCCCGCCGCCACCACTGCCGGTCGAACCATGCGAATGGCTGCCGCCGTCGGCCGAGATCGAGCCCGTGCCCCCAAAAGTCGCGGCCGTGATGTACACCGAGCCACCCGCGCCCCCCGCGACCGTACTGCCGAGCCCGTCCGCATCGATCGTGCCGTTGATCGTGCAGGCGCCACCGATATCGAGACGCACGGCGCCGCCGCCCTCAGCGGAGCTATCATTGCCGCCGCCGCCGCTGCCCAGGTTCGTGGGCGCGATCACCGAGCCATACGGCTCGCCTGCCTCTTCGGTGCCACCCTGGTAGAGTCCACCATAACCGCCATGGCTGCCACCCACGTAACCGCCCAATACCGGCTCGCCCGGACCCTGGCTCGACTCGTAGCCCTTGTCCTCTATGTCAATCGAGCCGCCGGCGTCCACCGTCAGGTTGCCCGGGATCGTCAACCGCGCCCGGTAGGTCTCCACGCTCACGTTGTCGATGTGGGAGATGCATCCGTTCGTGGCCACCGTCACGTTGATCAACCCAGTCATCGTGCTGTACCAGTGCGGCATGAAGGTCACGTTGCTGACCGTCAGATCCCCACCGAGCACCTGCAGGGTGCCATGGTCCTCGATCACCAGGAAGCCGTCCTTCGCGCTGCCGGCGAAGTCGTTGCCGAAGACAAGCGTCGTGTTCGTATTGACCCGCAGGTTGCCGCCGTTGGCCAGCGCCAGCGTGTCGAAGACCCAGGTCTCCCCGTCCAGCACGGGCGTTCCGCGCGAGAGGGTGTTGTTTCCCGAGTTGAACATCGGGTTTCCGTTGTTGTCGACTTTCAAGGTCCCATAGGTCTGCGCGGCGGTCCTGGTGTAGACCGTCCCGGCGCCGGGCTTCCCGGCACCCGATGCCCCCGTGGGTGCATGCGCCGTCATGCTGACCGACCCAAAACTATTGCCGCTGCTCAACACGACGGCGATACGCCCGCCGCCGCCCTTACCGGTGCTGCCGTGCGCGTGACTGCCACCGTTGGCCGAGATCGTACCCGCGCCACTGAAGGTCGCGGCCGTGATGTACACCGAACCGCCCGCTCCGCCGACGACCGAACCGCCGGTCCCGTCCGCATCGATCGTGCCGTTGATCGTACAGGCACCGCCCACATCGAGCCGCACCGCGCCGCCGCCCTCAGCGGCGCCATCATTGCCGCCGCCGCCGCTGCCCAGGTTCGTGGGCGCGAGCACCGAGCCGTACGGCTCCCCTGCCTTTTCACTGCCGCCCTGGTAAAGCCCTCCATAACCACCGTGACTGCCACCCACGTAGCCGCCCGACACCGGCTCGCCCGGTCCCTGGCTATACTCGTAGCCCCGGCCCTGCACATCGATCGAGCCACCCAACGCGAGGACCAGGTCGCCCTCTACTGAGATCATCATCTTATCGGCTTCCGTCGCGTTATTGTCTTCGTGGTTCAAAATACCACCGTCGCCGACGAACATGTCATGACTGACCGTCAGGCCCGGGTGGTTATTGACCTCCAGCGTGCCATTGGCGATGACGTGCAACTGGTCGACCACGGTCAACGCGCTGTTGATCTCCACGAACGTCGTGTTCGCTCCACCAATTAGCGCGTATTTGACCGAGGCTGGCGCATCCACGGTCAGCGTTGTTGAATTGTTCACGATGACATAACTCGACGCAACCGGCACTCCAACAGGAACCCAATTGCTCGCCGTGTGAAAATCAGAGGAAAGGGTGCCCTGCCAGATGGAGAATGGGCCGAAGTTCCAGTTGATGTTGTTCCCGGCGTCCGTCGAGTTCTGGGCCAGGATCTCTATGCCGCCGCTTGCATTGCTGTATTCGACTTCGGCGTGATTGACATACGCCACACCCGACACGTCCAGGTTCCAGGCGCTGCTCGAGGAGCTCCGCAAGACCTGGGTCATGCCCGTCGAGCCATGCAGCCAGAATTCCTGGAAGGCATATGTCGAACCAGCGCTGAAGGTCTGCGTGATCGATCCGTTTTCGCTGTAGACGTGGAATTGTGTCGCGTCGACGTTGCCGCCGTAGGTCACGTTTCCTGACCGGCTGTAGTAGTAGGTCGTCTGAATCGCGTCAGCAAAGGTCACCAGTGCCGACTGGTTGCTCATCGTGAGGGCATGAAAGCTTTCGCTATCGGAAATGAACGTCTGCGCAATGACCCCATTGAGGATCAGGTGCGAAGACGCCTCCGCGAACGTACCGCCGGTGAAGTCGGCGTCACCCGAAACGTGGATCACCTCTGTCCCCGCCGCCGTCAGTGCCCCGGACACCGTTACGTTGCTGAACGTGATCGTCTCGGATCCGGATGCTGTGATCGTGCCGGACACGGTCGCGTCACCGTTCACGGTGAGATCGAAACTGTTCAGCGTGAAAACCGCCCCAGCCTGCACGTCCAGGTTGTTGAAAATCTGAGGCGACGGCATGACCGGGTCATGGGTGCCGTTGGATATAATCGTCGCCGCATCGTCCGCGGTCGGCGCCCGGCCCAGGGTCCAATTCGAGGGCTCGCCCCAGTCGCTGCTCGTGGGACCGATCCAGATATTCGTCTGCCCGGCCACGTCGAAGACCCAGTTGCTGTTGTTTCCGCTGTCCAGCGAATCAATCGCCGCCACAGCCGCTCCCGAGTCGGCATTCGAGTCCCGCACATCCACGTACCTGACGTTGATGATCGCGCCGCCGTCGAGGTTCAGCAGCCACGACGTGCCCGGCGATGTGGAACGCAGAACCAGGCCTGTCGTGCCGGCCGGCCCTGTCAGGCTGAACACGTTGTCCACATCCTGCGTCGAACCCGCCTCGAAGTTGACCTGTCGGGACGCGCCCATGACCACCAGCGAATGGAACATGTTGTCGCCATAGACCGCGACTGTATCCGTGCCCACAAGTTCCACCGCCGAATCCGTGCCCGCCGAGAAGGAGGCAGCATTCGACCAGCTCCCGTACACAATGATCGACAGGTTGTCATCGAGATCGAAATAGCCGGAGTTGCGGATAATCACGTCGCCAACCGTGGCGTCCGTCACGCTCGCGCTGATCTCCGTGCGCTCTTCCGAGTTCGCGCTTGTCGCCAGGCCGTTGTTGTCGATGATCAGCGTGCCCCGTCCGTCGCCCTGGGCCTGGGTCTGCTTGTACACGGTACCCGCCGCGCCGTCGCGATAGCCGCCAATGCCACTCGCCTGGCCGCCGTGAGCTTCTACGCTCACCGACCCGAAGCTATCGGAACCCGTCAGGTGCACGGCCACGCGTCCGCCGCCGCCGCCGGAGGACCCAGAGTCCTTGGCCGTACCGCCGTTGGCCCGGATCGTTCCACTACCGTTCAGGTTGGACGTCGTCAACCAGATGCTGCCGCCCGCACCGCCGGCATTGAGCCACAGTGTATTCTCGCCCCTGCCGTCGGCGGATATCGTGCCGTTTATAGTAGTGGCGCCCGATACCGTGATCTTTGCCGCGCCGCCACCGTCGGTCTCTTCTCCGGATGTATGGCGATAGCCGGCACTGCCGATGTTGGTGGGATCGGTGATGGAGCCGTAGCAGTCGTCCGGGGTGCCCGACCCCTGCGAGCGATACCCGCCCTGGCCACCGTGCGTGCCGCCGAAGCCGTGCACAGCGCCACCCCCGGGTCCGGACGAGCGCCAGTAACCGCGCTCGTCCACGTCGACCGATGCCAGTGCCGCAATGGTAAAACTGCCCTCGATCGTCAGGTCGACCCTGTACCGTTCCGCAGTCGTATTGTCCGCGTGGGTCATCACGGCGCCGTCTGTCATGCTGACATTGCCGGTGATCGTGTGCCGAGCATTGACAAACAGGTGCGCGTTGGTCCCGATCGTCAACGCCGTTCCGGGCGTGAACACCGATCCGTTCGTGTCGATCGCAATGAAGTAGTTGCTGTATGCAAACGTCGAATCGACGACAAGCGATCCTCCCGCGAGTCGGATGCCGTCGTTGGCATCCGTGCCGTCGCCCGTAATCGTTCCGCCCGTCATGGTGAGACTGTCATCAGCGCCGATCTTGAGTTCGCCGCCGTTGGTGACCGTAAGCGTCGCGAACTGGTGGCTGACGCTGATCGATCCGTTGATGTCGGTGAACACGTCGTACGGCAGCGTTCCGCTATCGAGGTCGTTGTTGTCGATCACCAGGTGACCCTGGCCGGCCGTGTCGCTCTGTCCCTCGAGATAGACCGTACCCGCCGCACCGTCATAAAAAGTACCGCTACCACCGAACGCCTGGATACTCGCACCCGCGAAGCTGTCCGATCCGGTCAGAATGACGGCCACGCGTCCGCCACCGCCGCCGCTGTTGACCTCGGCGCCGACACCGAAAGCGGTGGAGCCACCCTTGGCGCGGATCGTGCCGCCGCCCGCCAGGCTGGACGTGGTCAACCAGATGCTGCCGCCAGCCCCCCCGCCATTGAGTCGCAG
>CAJWTS010000077.1 GCA_913047795.1 uncultured Verrucomicrobiota bacterium
GGAGAAGTATTCCAGCCTGTTGCCGTATGGCACAGTTAGGATTAAGTTGTTGTCGGTATTTGAATCTTCTGTATTGTCCTCGAAGTAAAAGTATACCGGGTTCATACTAGATTCGATTGGTGCTTCGAAGTAATCAACAAAAGTGTTTGGCTGGGTTGGCTGGACGAAGTTGATTTGTCCGCCTCCGACAGTGTCCGCGATTCGGTGGGGCGGGATGGCTGTGCCGATTCTTCTTTTCGCCGCCCTTGAGTTGATCGCGTTGTTTCGAAGGCGATGGAGCCGACTCTGGTCGGCAATGCGGAGCCGCCGATCGAAGGGGCGCGATCCGGTGACTTTGTGCTGCTGGACAAGTTCAGCGCCCGGTCACGCGATCCCGAGCGCGGCGACGTGATCGTCTTCCGTACGGACGAGATCGCGGACCTGAGCGGCAGCCACCGCTGGGCGATGCGGATTGTGGGGCTTCCGAACGAGCGGGTGCGCATCGATCCGCCGTATGTCCTGATCAACGGCGAGCGATTGAGCGAGCCGCCGATATTCGACACGATTTCACGTCGCGTCGACGGGTACAGCGGCTACACGCTGACCAATCTGCCGGGGGTCGAGATGTCGACGTCCGAAGACGAGGTGCGCCTCGGGGCGGACGAATATTTTGTCCTGGGCGACAATTCGACCAACAGCGTCGACAGCCGGTATTTCGGGCCGATCCGGAGAGAGAGTATCGTGGGTCGCGCCGTATTGATCTATTTCCCGCCGGAACGAAAGGACTCTCTGTTAGAGTAGAGTAGGGAACCGGCCGGGGCGGGACTGGCGCAACGGGGCATTTCATTGTATAACGTGTGGATGCTTCGCGTACGGCGGTCGGGCCGGTCGGCTTGCATTCTGGGGGAGCAGTCTTGCGAAGCGAACGCGGACCCATGGGGTCCCGCATGATTCAATAGAACGAGCAACACCAATGGCTACTGACTGGACAGCAGATACTCCGGGTTATCGGCATCCCGGCGCGGCGGCGACGGCTATCGTCTTATCGCTGGTCTTCCACGTCCTGTTCTACGTGCGTGTGCCGGGCATCTCGCTGTCCGGTTCCGACGCGGACGAATTGCTGGTGCATAAGCGGCGTGCACATTCCGTTCGCGTCGTGCATCCGCGAATTGTAGACAACGAGCCGATCAAGAATTTTTTCACGGAGAATCCGACCGTTTTTAGCGAATCGCGTCATGCCGCAGTGCCCGAACAGGAAACCTTCGGCGAGATTCTCGAACCACGCTCGGTTCCCGGCGAGGAGTTACTGGGTGACGATATGCCGATCGAGGCGCCGGCGCCGGCGCCGCAGCGTGAGGAGTGGAACGCGCGCGAGCAAATCATCCAGGTCGAAAATGCGGTGGTGAGCGAGACCCTGACCGAATTGCCGCGCCGCGAGATTCCGCGGTTGGCACGCACGATCGGCACGCCCGACATCACCTTGCCGATTGACCGCGACGCGGTGCGCCTCGCCCTGGCTTCGGGGCGCAAGGTTGCCGATCGCGAGGCACCCCGGCCGACATTTGATTTTTCGGTGAACGGGGGCCGTACCGACGAGATCATACCCGAGATCGGTGCAACCGAGCCGATGCAGAAAGTCAGGATCGACATCGAAGACAAGTACGAGGAACTGACGCGCTACAAGCCGATTGAAGATCTCCTGTTGACCGATATTCGCCTGTTCAGCGCGCCGCGGGATCCGGATTACGCTTATCTCCGCGTTTCGATCGACCGCGCCGGTGCGGCCGTGTTGGAAGCCTTGCCGAAGGACATCCTGCTGGTACAGGACTGCTCGGCGAGCATGACCGAGCAACGGCTGTACTACTGTCGCCAGGGCCTGGAACGTTGCCTGGGTTTGATCGGACCCAAGGACCGCTTCAACGTGATTCGATTTCGCCAGAGCGGGGAGTACTGTTTTCAGGGATTCACGGCGAACTCGGATGAGAGCCGTGCCCGGGCCGCGGCCTTTATTAAGGAAATGAAAGCGTTGGGCAATACAGACATCGAGGCGGCCTCGAAAGAGTGGCTGACCGTCAAACGCGATGAAGGCCGGCCGCTGATCGTGCTGGTCGTGACCGATGGGCTCGCCACGGCCGGCATCACGGACAATGCATCGATCATCGAAGGGTTCAGTGACGCCAACCGCGGAGGAATCTCGGTCTTCACGATCGGGACCGTGCGCACCGCCAACAAGTACCTGCTCGATCTGCTGAGCTACCGTAATCGTGGTGATTCCGTCGTGGTGCACAGCGGGCGCTGGGACATCCCGGACGAGATTGTACGGCGCATGGCCGGCGTTCGCCGCCCCACGCTGTCGGACGTGCGGTTTCTGTTTGCCGGCTCCGGCGCGGCCGACGTCTACCCGGCCCTGACGACGAATCTGTATGCGGATCGACCCCTGACGCTGTACGCGCGCGTTCGCAAGGATCTTTCGCGGCTGGTCTTCCAGGTCGTGGGGCAGGCCGGCGACGCGACCTGTGACATGGTCTTCAACATCGACCTGGCGGACGCCAAATCAGGCGGCAAGGAGCTGCGCGAGGACTGGGCCTGGCAGCGGGTCTATCACCTGATCGGCGAACACACCCGGACCGGAGATCCGGAGGTCGTACACGAAATTCACCGCACGGCTCGGGAACACTCGATCCGGGTGCCCTACTCCCGTCAACTTAAGCGCACGGGGACGTAGGTCGGGATGCGGGCAAGATCTGTGGAATCCTCACAAAAACGGGTTTGCCCATTGACAAAAAGGGACCAACCCGTAAAGTATTAGATCCCCACTATGATTAAGGGATGATTTTCTTCACGAACAACCTCAGACCATCTTCGCGCGATCCCGTGCCCTGCCACGCTTACCGTGACTGATTCACCTCCCTCCCGTTGATTTCTCCGCATGGGGACCCGGACTTCACTTGACACCCAATCGGCGTTGTACGCGATGCGCCACAGTGCCGCCCACGTCATGGCGGCGGCGGTGTGCCGCCTTTATGGCGACGTTAAACTCGACATCGGCCCGCCGACAGAGGCCGGATTCTACTACGATTTCGATCTTTCCGATCGCCTGACGCCGGAAGACTTCGCGCGTATCGAAGAAGAGATGGCGAAGATCGTCGAAGAAAACGCGCCGTTCGAACGAATCGAAATCACGCGCGCGGAAGCAACCACGATGCTGGAGGAGATGGGCCAGCCCTACAAGGTCGAGCGGCTGGCGGATATTCCCGAAGGAGAGACCATCACGCTTTACCGTTGCGGCGACTTCACGGATCTATGCCGCGGGCCGCACGTTGAGAGCACGGGCAACGTCAAGAGCTACAAGTTGCTGTCCGTCGCGGGTTCCTATTTTCGCGGTCGCGAGACGAACCCGATGCTGCAACGGATCTACGGCACCGCCTGCGAGAACGACAAGCAGCTCCGCGTGCAGTTGAAGCGCATGGAGGAGGCAAAGAAACGCGACCATCGTCGCATCGGCCGCGACCTCGACCTTTTCAGCATCCAGGACTCGGTCGGTGGCGGGCTGGTGCACTGGCATCCGCGCGGCGGCCGCATCCGCGCCTTGATCGAGGAGTATTGGAAGCGGGAGCACCTGGCGAACGGCTACTCCCTGGTCTATACGCCGCATGTCGGGCAGGCCCAGCTCTGGAAGACGTCCGGACATCTCGAGCTGTACAAGGAAATGATGTACGCGCCGATGGAGTTCGACGACACGGAGTACTTCATCAAGCCGATGAATTGCCCGTTCCACATCCAGATCTACAAGTCGCACAAGCGCTCCTACCGCGAACTCCCCATTCGTTATGCGGAACTGGGGGCGGTCTACCGTTACGAAAAGGCGGGTGTTCTGCACGGCCTGTTCCGCGTGCGGGGATTTACGCAGGACGATGCGCACATTTTCTGCACGCCCGAGACGGTCGAAGACGAAATCCGCGAAGTGGCGCGCTTCGCCAACCGGATGTGGAAGGCGTTCGGATTTGAGGAGATCACGGCCTACCTCGCCACCAAGCCGGCCAAGGCGACCGGCGATGACAGCCTGTGGACGCAGGCAACGGATTCCCTTGAAAAAGCGCTGCAGGCCGAGGGAATCGCCTACGAGGTCGATCCCGGCGGCGGCGCTTTCTACGGGCCCAAGATCGACTTGAAGGTGCGCGATTGCATCGGGCGCGAGTGGCAGATGTCGACCGTACAGTTCGATTTTAACCTGCCGGAGCGATTTGATCTGGCCTACGTCGGGTCCGACGGCGAAACACATCGCCCGTACATGGTGCACCGCGCGCTGCTGGGTAGCCTGGAGCGATTTTTCGGCGTCCTGATCGAGCATCACGCGGGCGCGTTCCCGCTCTGGCTGGCGCCCGAACAGGTGCGGGTTTCACCGCTGACGGACGACGAGAACACCTATGCCGCGGAAGTGGCAGCACAGCTTGAAGAGGACTTTCGGGTGACGGTCGATACGCGCTCGGAACGGATCGGTGCGAAAATTCGCGCCGCGCGCGAGATGAAGGTCCCGTATCAATTGATCGTGGGCCCGAAAGAAGTAGAAGCCGGAACCGTCGCCGTGCGCGGATTGCACGACGGCGATCTCGGCACGATGACGCTCGCGGATTTCGCGTCGAAATTGCGCGACGAAATGGAAACCTGAAAACAGGAGGTACATGAGAAAGCAAAGAGGGAAAAATTCCCGGCAACCGTTCATACGGGCCAACCATCGCATCCGCGTTCCGGAGATTCGATTGATCGATTCACAGGGCAACACGGGCGGTGTGATCAAGACCAGCGAAGCTCAGGCGCGGGCACGCGAAGCGGGATTGGACCTGGTGGAAGTATCGCCAACGGCAAATCCGCCCGTCTGCCGAATCATGGATCTCGGCAAGTTCCGCTACGACGAGAAGCGTAAGACCAAGCATGCCAAGAAGAGCCAGCAGAACCACGGGGTGAAGGAGATCAAGTTCCATGTCAACGTGGACAAGCACGACTACGAGACCAAGGTGCAGCATGCGAAGGGCTTTCTGGCCAAGGGGCATAAGGTGAAGTTTTCGCTGCTCTTTCGAGGCCGTGAGAACGCGCACCGGGAGCTCGGATTCGAGGTCATCAAGCAGGTCATCGAGGACTGCAGTGACATTGCAACGGCCGAGATGCCACCGCGAATGATGGGACGCATCCTGGTCTCCATGGTTGCCCCGATCGCGACCAAGGGACGCAAGGCCAAGTCGCGCAAGTCGGCGAAACCTGCCACGGGGGAGAAAGCAGGGTCCGAAGAGGCAGCCAAGGCCCCGGCGGCTCCCGAGGCGGAGAAGGCCGAAGCCGAAAAAGCCGGAGAAGAAGAGGTCGCCAAGCCTGCTGAGCCGGTGGCCGCGAGTGCTGCCAAGGCTGACTGAGCCTGTATTCCCTCCCGAATGGCCGCGGCGGAAGGCTGCAGGCCAAACGGGTACCTGCAGCCGATGCGGGCAAAAAAGTACTGGACGCTCCACCTTGGCTGCGTTAGTTTATGCGGCTCTTTTCTCCAGATGCGGGGCGACTGTGCGCGGCACCCCTGTCACGCGATTCTGTGGGCGGAGGTCCAATATGCCGAAGAAGAAGACCAGCAGAACAGTAGCGAAACGCTTTCGAAAGACCGCCACCGGTAAATTCAAGTATACCAAGGCGGGATCAAGTCACTTGCAGAGCTCGAAGAGCACCAAGCGTAAGCGGAAATTGCGCACGAGCGGCGTTGTCGCCAAGTGCGAACAGAAGCGAATTGCAGCGATGATCTAGCGGCCGTCGCACCGGGAATCAATCATGCCAAGAGCAACCAACGCACCCGCATCCCGCAAGCGCCGCAAACGCCGTCTTGAACTGGCCAAGGGCTTTCGCGGGGCCCGCAGTAAGCTCTTTCGCCAGGCGACGGAGTCGGTGGATCGCGCGATGCGCATGGCCTATATCCATCGCAAGCACAAGAAGCGTTCCTATCGTCAGCTCTGGATCATTCGCATCTCGGCCGCCTGCGAAGCAAGCGGCATCACCTACAGCCGCTTGATCGAGGGGCTGACCAAGTCGGACGTGGAGCTGAACCGCAAGATGCTGTCCGAGATCGCGATTCACGATCCCGAAGGTTTCGGCCGCATTGTCGAAACGGCTCGCGCCAACGCCGGTTCCTGATCGTCCCGGCGACGATCGCCCGGTTCGATTTCCCCTGCGTCTTTACCCCGGCAATTGCACAAGTTGTCGTCGCGTCCGCAGCAGACCACTCGTACATGCGGGTTAACCGTCGCAGAGATTGCCCCGAATAAACTCGAAGCTCTGGCGGACCGAGTCAAATTCATCGCCCGGGCAGGTATCCTGCTCCACCGCGAACCATTTGCATCCGGACGTTTCCGCCGCGGCGATAATCTCAGGCCAGGCCAGATTGCCGTTGCCGACTTCGCTATAGATGATCTCCCGGGCATCGTTAATCGCGAAATCTTTCAGGTGGATGATTGGAAAGCGGTCCTTGAGGCGCCGGCACCACGCGACCGGATCGCCGCCGCCGTACTGAATCCAGTACGTGTCCGGTTCGCCCTGCAGATAGCGCGGATCCGTTTCATCATAGATATATTCAAGGATCGGCTTGCCGTCGATGCGGTGGAATTCAATATGGTGATTGTGATAGCAGAGCACTTTGTCGGCCTCGTGGAGCACCTTGCCCGCGCGTTCCAGGTCTGCGGTCAGGGCACGGATCTCCTCGAGCGTGGTCAACGGGACATGCGGAAACGGATAAGCCGTGCTGGGGCAGTCCAGCGCGTTGAGTTGATCGACGACCTTTGCCGGATTGGCCAGCAGTTCCGCGGCGGCGGTATGGGTTGAGCAACAGACCAGTCCTTCGCCCTGAAGCATGCGGGCCAGCTCGGCGTCCTCGATCGGGCCGATGCCGCTGACCTGAACGGCTTCATATCCGATCGCGCGGACCTTCTTCAACGTCGCGGCGATGTCGGCGGGCGTTTTCGTGTGATTGCGCAACGTGTACAGCTGGATGGCGACCTGAGATACTTTCAAAGCGATTCTCCTTCCGTTGATGTGGTTGAATGGCCGCCGATCCTGCCAGAGCGTAGCCACAGGTCAAGACCGTAACGGATTTGGCGTTTGACTCAGTCAGCGGCCATAGCCTTAAATCAGCAGCACCCTATGAACGCATCGGAGATCATCAAGCTCAAGCAAACCGGGATCCAGGCCATTGCCGCGGCCGGCGGCGAACAGGAACTGGAAGCCGTGCGCGTCGCGTACCTGGGGCGCAAGGGGCACCTGCCGTCGATCATGAAGGGGCTGAAAGATGAAGATCCGGCCGAACGGGGTGAGATCGGCCGGGAGGCCAACGCGTTCAAGAACGACCTGATGAACGCGATCAATGCCCGGCGCACGGAACTGGAATCCGGCGGGACGGAGGCCGATGCGCTCGACCACAGCCTGCCGGGCCAGTGGCATTCCTGCGGAACACTGCACCCGGTGAACCTGATGATCGAAGAGATCACGCAGATCTTTCGACGGCTGGGTTTCACCGTCGCGGACGGCCCCGATATCGAGACGGAGTATCATAACTTCGACGCGCTCAATACGCCGTCTGACCATCCATCGCGCGATATCCAGGACACCTTCTGGCTGGATTCCGGCGCGTTGTTGCGCACGCAGACGTCGCCCGTCCAGATTCGCGTCATGGAGAGCCAGCCGCCGCCCGTGCGAATCATTGCGCCGGGGCGCTGCTACCGGCGCGACACGACCGATGCAACGCATAGCGCCAACTTTCACCAGGTGGAAGGCCTCTACGTGGATCAGGGTGTGTCGCTGGCCGACCTCAAGGGTGACCTGACCTATCTGGCGCATGAATTGATGGGGCCGGACGTGCGCCTGCGTTTCCGGCCGCACTTTTTTCCTTTCACGGAACCGAGCGTGGAATACGACTTCTCCTGTCACATGTGCGGAGGCGACGGGTGCCGCACATGTAAGAACAGCGGGTGGATCGAAATCTCCGGCGCCGGCATGGTTGATCCGCGCGTGTTCGAAAAGGTGGGCTACGATCCCGATGTGGTGACCGGCTATGCCTTCGGCATGGGGGTTGAGCGCATGGCGATGATTAAGTACGGCGTGCAGGACATCCGCCACTTGTACGAGAACGACGTTCGATTCCTGCAGCAATTTAAATGAAACTACCGATTGATTGGTTAAAGGACTACGTCGATATCGACGAATCGCCCGAGGCGTTGTCTGACCGCCTGACGTTCAGCGGCACCGAGGTGGAGGGGCTTGAGACCGTCGAGGGTGGGGTCGTGCTCACGATCGAGGTGACGCCCAACCGTCCGGATTGCTTGAGCATGATCGGAATGGCGCGCGAGGTCGCGGCACTCTACGGCCGCGCGCTGCGTATTCCCGAGATCGCTCTGCCGGAGGGCGAGGAGCCCGTGGCCGACCGGTTGGCGGTCGACGTCGAGGATGCGGCCGGGTGCCCACGCTATAGCGCGCGCCGCCTGAACGGTGTGACCATCGGGCCGTCGCCCGAGTGGATGCAGCGGCGGTTGATCCAGTGCGATGTGCGGCCGATCAACAACCTGGTCGACATAACCAACTACGTATTGATGGAATGCGGTCAGCCGTTGCATGCGTTTGACGCCGCGCGACTGGGCGGCGACCGGATTCGAGTGCGGCGTGCGGCGGCTGGGGAGAAGATCGTCTCGCTGGACGACGTGGAACGGGCCCTGACACCGGAGATGCTTGTGATCGCCGACGCCGAGCATGCCGTCGCGATCGCCGGCGTGATGGGCGGCGCCGGGAGCGAGATTGACGATGCGACGCAGGACGTCGTTCTCGAGAGCGCCGCCTTTGACGCGTCGGATGTGCGCCGCACGTCGAAGCAACTGGGGCTCGCGACAGAGTCCTCGTACCGCTTCGAACGGGGCGTTGACATTGCCAACGTTGAGTGGGCCAGCCGTCGCGCCGCGGCGCTGATCGTCGAGCTTACGGGGGCCGTGTCCGCGGCGGGCGTGATCGACCTCTTTCCCGGCGGTGTGCCCGCTGTTTCGATTGCCTGCAACTACGACCACGTTCGCCGCCTGATGGGATCGACGATTGGGAACGACGAAATCAATACGATTTTCGGTGCGTTGTCCTTCGCTGTCGCGGAAGAGACAGGGCAGGGCTGCATCGTCTCGATTCCATCGTTCCGCATCGATCTCGATATCGAGGCCGACCTGATCGAGGAGGTCGCGCGGATCCACGGCTACGACCAGATTCCGGAAGATGTTGCGGTGCCGATGTGGCCTTCAAACTACAGCGAGGCCGAACGTGTCTTGGACAAAGTGCGGAGGGTCATGACCTCGGCTGGTTTCGATGAAGCGATCACGGCCAGCCTGGCCCCACAAGCATGGGGCGATCGTTTCTCGCCCTGGACCGATCGAGATCCGATTGAGTCGAGCATGCCCATGAAAGGCATCCTGGCCGATACGCCGAATGATCTAGGGCAAGCTGACAAAGTTCGCCAGAGCCTGACGCCCAGTTTATTAGAAGTCCGTCGCTACAACGAATCGGTTGGAAATGCCGGCACCGAAATGTTCGAAACGGCCAAGGTCTACTTGTCACAAGAAAATGCTTTGCCGGTTGAACCCTGGACATTGGCCATTGTGAGCAGCGGAGATTATTACTATGTGAAGGGCGTGATCGAGCGACTGGTGACCACGCTCAGTCCGACCACGATGCTCGAAGTGCAGCCGACCGGCCAGTCACTGCTGAACAAT